>DASVST010000031.1:0-10237 GCA_036387965.1 Segetibacter sp.
TTGAAAAGTTCTATACCGCAATTATTCAAAAACTTACTGCTGCCAATATTAAAGTTGTTGTTTGTACACCTGCAGTAATAGGCGAAAAGACTGATTTTTCTAATGAACTTGATGTTGACGTTAACAAATACTCTTCCTTGATAAGAACAATTGCGACAAAGAATAGCTTGCCTTTAGTCGATTTAAGAAAAGCATTTTTGGCTTACAACCTTGAGCATAATTTAGAGAATAAAGAATCCGGGATTCTTACTCATGATAAAGTTCACCTGAATGAGAAAGGTAATGAACTCGTCGCTGCAGAGATATGGGAAGAGATAAAGAACATTAAGTAACCGTTAATTTACAAGTTGCTTAAGCAACACCGAGAGCTCCTTTGCCTTATCAAAGATCATAAGGTGTGTTCCTCCTTTAATTCTGTGGTTGCATTTTACAAGCCTGTAGGGTAGTAAACGATCCGCATCACCATGAATATGAATAACGTTTTGCGGTACTTCTTTGTTTGACCATTTTAATATTGCTTCAGTTGCCCAGTTGGTAAAAGTGTGATCAGTATCTTTTAGAATTTGCATGAACACCTTTTTCTCTTCCTTACCTTTTGGGCCAACAATGTTTTTACTTAACCTGCCCGCAGCCTTAACCATTTTCGGTGGAAGCCATTTATAAACCGGCAGGTATTTTCCGACCCTCAGGTAAGCAGGAAACTCAGCAGCGGTTTTACTGCTTGAAATTAGAATTGCCTTAAGCGATGGATCTCTCTTTGCCATTTCAGTAGCCAACATTCCTCCAAAGGAGACACCTACAACAACTGGATTAGGATCTGTAATACCTTCTTTCAACCGAACGGCATAATGCTCCAACGTTTCTTTAGGTAACGGTTTTATCCATTCAATAAAAACAGGCTCGCAAAATGAAAGATCTAAAAAATCGAAGGCTCTCCTGTTTGCACCTAATCCTGATATGAAATAGACTTTTTTCAATAAGTAAAGAGTATCGTACAAAAGCTACTGCCCCGCAGATAAAGAGTACGCTTTTTTCTCCGCCCACATATTTAATAATTCAGTTGAGCAAATTTTAAAATCCTGTGCAAGGCGTTTGTATAATTCTATTACATCTGTTTGCGTAACAGGGGCGTCACCAACACTTTCAAAACGGCATGCGTATTGATTTACAAGGTTGGTAAAAATGCTGCCTTTAGGCCACACCTGGGTGCCACGGTTGCTTACGGTTACTAATTTAAAAACATCCAGTGTATGCTTCAGGCATTTTTCAGCCACAATTGTGGGCTGCTCATTACTCTCGATAAACATGTCTACACCAACTATGCTCTCCTGGTACTGCTCTTCATTTTCAAGCATAGGATTGCGTTCGAGTTTGAAAACTGTTGGGGTAGCAGGCATATCAGCCAAAATTGGTCGTGCTGTATGCTGCGGCATTTTGCCAAAGTTGCTAATGATCGCTTCGGCAAATTCAGTAGTGTTTTTGGCAGGTATTGATCTATCACCAAAATCACCAGTATGTATGCCTTGCTCTAATGTATACAAAAGTGCATTCTCGATAGTTGCTGCACCACTCATTAACCCCAGGTGGCGGAGCATCGCAATTCCGCTCAATAAAAGTGCTGTTGGGTTTGCGATGTTCTTTCGGGCAATATCAGGCGCAGTTCCATGTACAGCTTCAAATATGGCAATATGATCGCCGATGTTAGCTGAAGGAGCAAATCCCAGACCTCCTACAAGTCCGGCACATAAATCTGAAACTATATCTCCCTGCAGGTTTGTTAGCACTACAACATCAAACTCATTGGGGCGTGTAACAAGCTTCATACAAAGGTCGTCCACGATAACATCATCAGCCTTAAGATCTGGGTATTCCTTTGCTATTTCATAAAAGGTTTCAAGAAACAACCCGTCAGTCAGCTTCATGATGTTAGCCTTATGGCCACAAGTTATACGCCTGGTCCCTTTCTTTTTAGCCATCTCGAAAGCATATTTTATCACCTGCATACTTCCGGGACGGGTAATAAACCGGCGGCTTAATGCTACGTCGTGGGTTAGCATATGCTCAATTCCGCCATAAGTGTCTTCAATATTTTCCCTAACGATCGTAATGTCTATAGGAATTCCCGCCTTCGAGAAAACCGTATCTACACCATACAAAGTTTGAAAAGTACGGTTATTTGCATAGGTATTCCAGGTTTTTCGGGCTGTAACATTAATGCTTTTTACCCCCTTCCCTTTGGGTGTTTCCATGGGGCCTTTAAATAATATTCCAAGGTTTTCTATGGCTTGTTTTGCTTCCGGCGTCATACCATTACTGTAGCCCTTATCAAAAACCCATTTCCCCATATCAACATACTCATACTCCAGCGGTATCTTCGCAGAACCGAAAATGTGCAGAACGGCTTCCATTATCTCCGGGCCTATACCATCACCTTTGGCTACAGCAATCTTTTTCATTTTCTCTGTTTTTCGTTAGAAAGTGGTGCAAAGGTAAGTTTCGGCAAAATATCTTTCAGGCATTTCTTCTTAAGCTTTTAAAACTACAATGAAGCACATTTACATCACTTTTATAAGAAATATTAAAATTTAATACTTTTCTGCTCGTTCTAATGTTTATCGTTAATTTTAGTATAGCAAAACAAATAGCTTTAAACTCTATTAGTTTGGTAAAGTCTTTGTTAGAATAACAATTGATTTTGCATCTAAATAAATGTCCTGGTTATGATATCTAAAATCTCTGACGGCGTCCAAATAAGTATAGAAACTTTTTACCAGGCGGATTACAGCAATCCTGGTAACAACGAATTCATGTTCGCATACCGCATCACAATTGAGAATCATAATAGCTTTACGGTTCAGTTACTACGAAGGCATTGGCATATTTTCGACAGCAACGGAGAGTATAAAGAAGTAGAAGGTGAAGGAGTTGTTGGACAGCAGCCGATACTTTTGCCGGGCGATCATTTTCAGTATGTGAGTGGTTGTAACCTTAAAACAGAAATGGGCAAAATGTCTGGCACCTACGTGATGGAAAATCAAACAAACAAACAAACATTCGAAGTAAAAATTCCTGCATTTGAAATGATTGTTCCTTTTAAGATGAATTAGTTTTGGGTACAGACATTTGAATAAGTATTAAACATCCTTGCTACGCTCAGTTCAAAGGTACCGCGCTATTCGGCATAGCAGTTTATACTGAGTGAGTCAAAGAATCACTCACTTGTACCGCAACTCACTATTCAGCTTTTCTTAAAGTATCTCAGGGCATTCTTAGTTTACTTATTTGGGCTTGTACTTCGATTGCTCAAATATAGTTTTAGAATCAGTTTTCATCAATTGGTCCAGTGTGATCCTCTCATTTTTATCCATCCACCTTTTAATTATTTGCCATCCAACAAATTGCCCGATAAAACCTGGTGATCCCTCGCCCAGTACCGCAGTATTAGGTGCCTCATTCATATAGTCTTTTGTAAGCGCAGGATCTATTGCATATAACAAGTCATTCCGCAAAAAGAAGCCCCAGATCATTGCTTCGTTATTGTAAGCACCTTCTAATTGCAACGCTGTATATCCAGTCTTTATAGTGTCGGGTGTTTCAGGCATTAGTTGGTCTAACAAATATAAACGCTTACCTGCTTCAACCATTTGTTCAACTAAAGGGCGGCTTGCACTGTTGTTCGGGTAAATGTCGTCTATAATAGTTCTGATGGAATTTACAGGAATATACTCCCGCTCAAACCTCCGCGAGATATAAGAAGGGTAAAGTTGTTGACCTGCTTCAGATTGGTACCACGAGAAATTCTTTCCAAGATATAATTGAAGACCTATTCCTAATGCATTAGTTGTAATAATGTTTCCATAACTATTAAAAGGCCCTATGAATGTTATGATTTTCGTAGGCACTTTATATTCAGGAAAATAATGCTTCACAAACTGTAACCCACGTTTAATTTCTTTTTCTACTGCACCCATATCGCCGATAGCTTTATTGGCCGTATCCTTCAAAGAGTGGTATGTGCTAATGAAAGAACGAACACCATTTTCCACTGCCGTTGTACTATCAGGATGAGCGGGCAATGCAAGAATATTAAAGATAAAATCCTGAAAAAAATCCGGGTACTTTCGGTGAAGTCCCTGAAGAGAGGCACTCAAGTTCATTGTATCGAGAGCGAAGAAATCTTTTTCAAATTGCTGTGTCTGTAGATCAATTTTAACCTTCGATACATCAGGAATATTTCGGTCATTACCGCAACTCATCACTCCTGCAACAACCAACCAGAGGAACAGTTTTTTCATTGTATCACTTTAAGGGCAAATTACATTAAGCAGGTAACTTTCTGTTATATATAAATCTTAAATCCGAATTTTGAAGTATGAAAATTGTACTGGCTCAACAAAATTATCACATAGGAAATTTCGATAGCAACGTTCAAAAAATCATCTCCGCAATTGAAGAAGCTAAGCAGCAACAGGCGGACCTGGTTGTATTTAGCGAGTTGTGCATTTGTGGTTATCCTCCACGTGACTTTGTAGAGTTCAATGATTTTATCAATAAGTGTTATGACGCTATTGATCAAATAAAAATGCATGCCGATACAATAGGCGTATTAGTTGGATCACCAGCAAGGAATCCTGTTGTTGAAGGTAAAGACCTGTTTAATGCTGCTTTCCTCCTGTATGAAAAAGAAGTGAAGGGTGAAATACATAAAACGCTTTTACCTACGTATGATATTTTCGACGAGTACAGATACTTTGAACCTGCATATGACTGGAAGGTTCTTGAGTTTAAAGGAAAACGTTTAGCAGTAACTATTTGCGAAGACATTTGGAACCTAGGCGACAACCCTATATATCGATCTTGCCCAATGGACATTTTGATGGAACAGAAGCCAGACGTTATGATTAATCTAAGCGCTTCTCCCTTCGATTATATACATGAAGAAGAAAGAAAATCCATAATTAAAGCGAACGTTTTAAAATATAAACTGCCGATGTTTTACTGTAATGCAGTAGGAAGTCAAACTGAAATTGTTTTTGATGGAGGCTCTTTAATTTTTGACGTCAACGGCAACTTATGTAAGGCACTACCAATGTTTGAAGAAGCTATAGATGGGGTAGAATTAAATGACGATGGAACAACCAACTGTGGTACAAACAGCAACATAAAACCTTTATCGCACAACAAGCCTAACCCACTAACTTTTGAGTTTGAGAGAAATATTCCTGCGATTTATACTGCACTAGTTTTTGGCATAAGGGACTATTTTAAAAAGATGAATTTTTTAAAAGCTATCATTGGCTCATCAGGAGGTATTGACAGCGCTGTTACACTTGCACTTGCATGCGAAGCTTTAGGTAGCCAAAATGTAAGAGCTATTTTAATGCCTTCTCCATACAGTTCTGGCCACTCTGTAGACGATGCCGTGCAGCTTAGCATAAACCTGGACAACCCATATGATGTGGTGAGAATTAATGAAGTTTATGAATCGTTCCTATCAACTCTTAGACCTATTTTTAAAGACCTGCCTTTTAGTTTAGCTGAAGAAAACATACAAAGCCGCAGCCGCGGAAATATTTTGATGGCAATAGCGAATAAGTTTAATTACATCTTATTAAATACTTCTAACAAAAGTGAGCTTGCAACAGGTTACGGTACTTTGTACGGAGATATGGCTGGTGGGTTAGGTGTACTTGGAGACTGTTATAAACTCCAGGTTTTTGCTTTAGCTAAATACATTAATAGGGAAAAAGAAATCATTCCATCAAACATAATTACAAAGCCACCAAGTGCAGAGTTGAGGCCGGATCAAAAAGATATAGACAGCCTTCCACCCTACGAAATCTTAGATCAGGTACTTTACCACTATATTGAAAGAAGACAAGGCCCTAATGAGATAAAAGCACAAGGATTTGATGTTGCACTGGTTGATAGAGTTTTAAAAATGGTAAATATTAATGAGTACAAGCGAAACCAATTTTGCCCCATCATTCGCATAAGCCCGAAAGCTTTTGGTGTTGGGAGAAGAATGCCAATAGTAGGAAAATATTTAAGTTAGTCGTGCATGCACAGCAACGGCACATGTGTATGATAAGCCAGTTGTTTTGTATGACTCCTTTTGAAGATGCTTTCAAAAAAGCCATACTTCTTAGGAATAGTAATGATCATATCTACCTCATTGTTTGCAACAAATTCGTTTACAGCTTCAGCAAAGTCTTTCTTATCTACATGATGATATTCGGGAGCATAATCTTTCAATGCATTGTCTAAACCGAAAGCTTCTTGCAAATCGTTTGCATGGTCCTTATTATGATCAATGTTTAAAACGAATAATTTTGCTTTAGTCGCTTCTAATATATTCTTCAACTGCTTCTGTGGTATTGCTTCGTCGATTTTTTTGTAATCGCAAACAAGTACAATTTCTTTTACTTGTTTATACTTTGCTTCTGCAGGAACAATAAGCACAGGGACCTTCGTATGCTTCACTACATTTATGGTATTGCTTCCGATAAGAACTTCTTCCAAACCTCCACCGCCTGTTATACCCATTACTACCAAATCTGTTCTGGTGTGTTCGCATACATCATCAATGTTACTATGCAAAACAGCGAATTCGTTTAATGTTTCCACATGTATATCAGCATCAGCATGGCTTGCCAATTCATTTTTAAAATTCTTCATTCCCTCTTCACTTATCCTTTGAATATCGTCCATGTTAAGTAATTGCATTACGGGCAAAGAAGGATCAACAGCTACAGGAGCCTGGTATGCATTATATAGAATGATTTTAGTACTACCGATTTGCTTAGCCAATTCAAAAGCATAAAGGGCAGCATTTTTAGCTGTTTCAGAATAATCGGTCGGCAATAAAATAGTCTTCATTAAAAAGATTTATACGTAAAAGATATGACTGACAATATATAAAAGTAAGGTTTCATACATAAAAATGAGATTAGTTTCTTTTTGAAAAATATTTTTTGAGTGCAGCTTTTCGTACAACTTTTTGTCTAACTTTAAGGGGTAATCTGAATTCCCCCATGACAGAAGAATCGATCATTGCAGGATGTATACATAACAATCCTTCAGCACAAAGGGAGCTATATAACCGATATAGCTCAAAAATGCTGTCTGTATGTTATAGGTATGCACAAAGCCGCGAAGATGCAGAGGATATGTTGCAGGAGGGTTTTATAAAAGTATTTACTCAGGTTCATACTTTTCAAAACAAAGGCGCGTTTGAGGGTTGGATTAGAAGGATCGTTGTTCATACATGTATAAACTTTTTGAAGAAAAACAAGAAGTTTACTGATAATGTGGATATTGCTCAGGCAGGTTATTTGCAGATAAAAGAAGAGACCATTCCTTCAATTATGCAGGCGAAACAAGTGGTTGAATGCATAAGATTGTTACCGATAGGTTATAAAACAGTTCTTAACTTATATGCAATCGAAGGTTATAGTCATCGTGAAATAGCAGGCATGTTGGATATTGAAGAAAGCACAAGCCGGAGTCAATATACAAGAGCAAAATCAATGTTAGAAAGTGTTTTAATTAAAAAGAACATCCTTGAAAAACCGAACGTCAAATTAAAATGGCAGCAAGTTTAGAAAAGTGACCAAAGCAATGAGTAGATGGAAGAAAATTTACACAACGATGATTTCGAAAAATTTCTTCAAGACCAGGTTAAACATCATAGGATGTTTCCGTCTGATAAGATTTGGAGAAATATAAATAGTAATTTACACAAAGATTATACATGGCCAGCCCTTACGATAGCGGCATTTGTTTTTATAGCTGCAATTATCGCAGTCACTGTGTATTTTTCACCAGGTCCAAACATCTTTGCTATACATAGTCCTTCTGGTATTTCTACACAAGAAAATAACGGAACCAATACCTCACCTTTACTTACTTCGGTCTCTCCTAAGAGGAAGTCAGGCATCTTTTCCACTCAAGACCAAACTAGTCCTACACTTACGAGTGATATTGCAACGCTTCCTCAAGCCGATAAAGCAGTCATAAACACTATCAAAAATGAGAAATCATCGATCCTAAGCACTTACGATGAAACGACCGGGAGCAAGCAAATAACAAATAATCCTAAGCCTCAAGAAAATGTCTTACCAGGAGAAAGTAGTGAACCATTAAAGTTGACTGCCTTAGAAGAGGTTTCTCTTATCTACAATAATGGAAATGAACTTACTGTTCTTGAACAAAGCGAACCAGGCAAGAAAATCCTAAATAAGAAAGCTGACTTGACTGAGCTGCTAAATAACAAGGAGCTGTCGTCCACAGGAAAAAAAGCAAACCGAAAGAACAAGTTTAGCTACCAGGTTTATATATCTCCGTCCGCAAGTTATCGAAAACTGCGAGAAGATCGTACCACGATGAAACAACAAGCTGCCAATGTTGGTGGTCCCGTGGGGATCAACTACATATCAGATGTAAACCAAATTGTAAGACATAAACCGGGCACCGGTATGGAAGCTGGTGTTGTGTATGGTTATAATTTAACCGATAAGCTTAAAATAAAAAGTGGTTTACAATTAAATGCGAGGCAATATTTAATAGAAGCGTTTTTGTCGACTACAGAACTCGCTACTATTGCCTTTTCTTCCGGAAGTGGAAATGACTCGATGACTTCCCTTTCATCTTACCGTACCTCAAGCGGGTATGAAACTGCCGAGCTTACAAACCGTTACTACCAGTTTTCTATTCCCATTGGGGTAGACTATCAGGTTGCGGGTAACAAAAATATTCAGTTGAATATAGCTGCAGGTATACAGCCAACTTACATAATTACCCGTAACGCATTCTTAATTTCTACTGACTTTAAAAACTATATAGAAAACCCTCAAATGACCAGGAAGTGGAACTTGAATGCTAACCTTGAGTCGTATTTAAGTATAAAGAGTGGTAGCTACAAGTGGCAATTGGGACCTCAGTTAAGGTATCAAATGCTTCCCACATCCCTCAAAAAATATCCTATTAAAGAATACCTAATTGATTATGGGGTAAAAATTGGGGTATCAAAATCACTACAATAAGATTTCTACTGTTAAGTTAAGCTTCGTTAAACGTAAAGGTTTTACACTTGCATCGTTGTATTTTTGCAGCATGAGGATAATGCTTTTTATAACAGTATGTATATCTTTTGCAAGTTGTAAAGGAAAGTCTGCAAAAGTGAGCGAGCCTGCTTCGAACGATACTACTAAATACTTCCAGGTAGCTGAATATATACAAAGCCAGGTAAAAGAAATAAGCAGCACTCCTTTTTTCATCTACAAGCTTACCACAGAAGGAGATAAAAAAGATTCTACTCCAATAACAAATGCAGAAACAAGCGAACTTGCGCAACAGTTTACCAAACCAGATTTGAATGATCACTCAATCAAAAAATATTATATAGAAAGTGTTTTTTTCGATGAAACAACAAAAACTTTTTCAATCAACTATTCAACAACAAACAAAGAGTTAGAACTTCAAAATGTTGATGTGATTTTGAAAGAAGATGGAAAGACAGTAAAAAGAATTTTTTTACGAAAGTTTCTTAACTACTCCGACAGTTCAGTAATTGAACAACTAAGCTGGAAACCCAATGAAAGCTTCCAAATAGATCGTTTGGTTCAGTTGCCTTCACAACAAGAAGTATCCAGGCAAACGCAGGTTATATGGAATGTAAAAGGATAATGAACTATGACTTCAAAGGAGTTTCAGCAGATAGCACATACCATACCTCACCAGCCGGGCATTTACAAATACTTCGATTCTAAGAACGAATTACTGTATGTAGGGAAAGCAAAAGATCTTCGTAAAAGAACAAGCTCCTACTTTACAAAAACTTTTACCAATTATAAAACTCATGAGCTTGTACAACGTATAGCAAGAGTTGAATTTACAATTGTTGATAGCGAACAGGACGCTTTCTTTCTTGAAAATTCTCTTATAAAAGAATACCAACCGAGGTTTAATATTGATCTTAAGGATGATAAAAGCTACCCATACATTGTTATAAAAAAAGAACCATTTCCACGTGTGTTTCTTACCCGTAATAAAATAAATGATGGCTCAGAATATTTAGGTCCGTTTACTTCTGTTGCTAAAGTACGAGAGTTGCTAAACTTCATCAGGCAAAATGTTACTTTAAGAACATGCAAGCTTAATCTCACCCAAAACAATATTGAGAAAGGAAAATTTAAGGTTTGCCTCGAGTATCATTTAGGTAATTGTAAAGGCCCTT
>DASVST010000032.1:0-2543 GCA_036387965.1 Segetibacter sp.
TATTTAGCTTATAAGTTACCAATCACTACAAACCATATCCCAAGTAGCAATAGCTTTAGGGCTTATCATAGCAGTAATTTTCTGCTACATTCTTTCTTCTGGTGTGGTTTAATTAAGCTGCACCTTTTTATATAGACAGATTTAATGTTAATTTAATATACAAGTAGCTGTACAAGTAATACTTTGCATCTTTATGGCTACCGATATTCTCAACATTGTTATTGCAGATGATGATGTAGATGACTTAGAATTATTTCAGACAGCTTTATCAGAAGTTTATTGTAATGTGAATGTTACCACCGCTCAAGACGGTGACGAGTTGATTAATCTTTTAGATGAACTTCCCATTCCTGATGCTATTGTTCTTGATTTGAACATGCCGAAGAAAGCTGGTCTCGAATGTTTGAAAGAAATCAGGGGTAACAGTGATTTTGCAGATGTTCCGATCATCATTCTTTCTACTTCAGCTTCACCCAAAGACAAAAACTCTTGCTTGGAACATGGTGCTAATCTTTATTTTTCGAAGCCTGATTCTTATCATGAGATGAAGGTGATAGCACAGCAGATTTGCAATAAAGAAACTTACAGATAGCTTGCAGTGGTAATTTACGCAACCAGCGTCAAGATAAGTACTGAGTGCAATTAGATTGATGGTATAGTATACTATTTATAACCCTGCTTTACTTTTCATTTTAGCGGCAACTGGAATTAACTCTTTCCCATTCTAAACATAAAGATTGTAGTCACTATACTGATTGCAGAAGTAACCGGCAGTGCGATCCCTGAATTATTGTATAGAAATATATCATTCCCCATGATTAGGAACAAACTTAGGGTAATGCCTGAAATTGATATGAATGACAACAGTAGTCTTTTAACTAATGCTTTTTGCTTCATCCTTTTAAATACAATCCAAAATACCAGAAAAGTTGGGACAGATATGGCTATACCCATAGAAAAGAAATAGAATAACAATAGAATTAATTCATTACTCCAACTCCACTTCTCTCGTAAGTACCAATGTAAAACTTAGAAAAAAACTCCTTCGCATCTTCATTTAATAAAACTGCAGCATTCAGACATGTTAGCAAGCAGAATTTCGGTGAACCGCAAAAAACCTATGTGAAGTGTTAGCTAAGCAGTTATAAGTACGAGAAGACTCCTGGCAGTTATGAGGAAGAATCATTTACAAACTTTACGACCAACGATGGATTGTGCGATTACAACGTAAGTGCAATTATTCAGGACTAATTAGGAGCTATTTTGTTTAGAAACTAGTAGAGTTAGTACATCTTCAACTAAGTATGGCATGACTTAAAATCACACCTTACCAGAAAGTCCAGTCGAGTGCTACAGTTTCAGTTCGGGTAGTTGGCACTTGTAGTCCTTTGGTGAGTTCGGGTACTCTTTTATTAACGTAGGCTCTCATTTGTGAAACGGTAGCCGAAGTATTATTCTTCATAAATTCTAGTATTGAATAGGTAAAAACACCGTTCTTCAAGTCTCCCCGTTCCTGCGCAAACTGTGTACCTCCTGCCGCTGATATGATGGTTGCACCTGTACTTCTGCCTACGTTTACAAACAACTGCTGCATCAACTCAAAACTGTTTTTCATTCCAACCTTTTTTTGAACGTTCTTAATATTAGACTTGGTTGTTATCAGCCCTTCTTTTGTTCGGATAGAATCCTGAGCTTCTATCTTAAGTATCTCCTCTTTATCGAGCTCACCACTATGACAAGCATCAATTAACATAAGTTTCTTGCGTGCTGGTATACCATCAAGTAAGCCTTCCAGTTCTTCATAAGCGAGTCCACCTTCTTCAGGTTTGTTGAAGTTAACATCATAGGTAGATAGGTAATAATCGTAGGTTTTACTTAGCAATCCATGACCAGAATAGGATACTATAACCTTGTCATTTTCAGTAGTATTCAGTAATCGGGCTTTAAGGTTCTTAACGCTTTCGTTTGTTACACCTCCATTAAATAAAGTGTCAATTATTACATCGTTGTGTTTTTCCTTAATCTTCAAAGCAAGATCTCTTATGTCCTTAACACTCCAGGAAAGATTCTGTATGCTGTCTTTAAATTGATCTATACCAATACCAATGAAGTGAAGCCTTTCTTTGTAAGGCTGAGAAGGAGAGTATGAAACTGTCAAAGGCATACGATAGCTTTCTGTGCCGTTTACATTCGTTATAGATGTTTCTATTACGTTTGTTCCTGCTGAAAGAGCCACTGTGATGACTGTATCGATATTATTGACATTTTTGCCTCTCACAGAAATTCCCTTAACGCCAAACAGGGGCACTTCATTGATCCAGACATTAAAACGGTCTAATGCATTGGTGGTATCACTTCCTTTTATTTGAAGCTTAAGTTTTCCTTCTTTCTGTTCAAAAGCTACTGCTTCTCTATTCGTAAAATCAGCTTCAGGTAATCCAAAGCCAGCTCCAAACGAAGCCGTGTCTACTCCCAACTTCTTAACCCGCTTCTCATAGGCGCGTCTGTATGACCTGATTAACGCGGTATCTGTGCTACCCATT
>DASVST010000033.1:0-24555 GCA_036387965.1 Segetibacter sp.
GGTTATACCTTCTTTGTTTTCAAGTTTTTGTAATATCAAATTTGTAATTTTATTGAAGGCTCTTTCTGTTATTTCATCTACTTTCGGGATTGGAAGGTTTTCTATATATATTTTTTTCCACCTATTAGTACCAACTCCTGAAGTAGTAGTTATTTTATCGAAGTACCATTCACTGAGCTTTGAGTTTAGAAAAGCTGTTAAATACTTTAGATGTTTGCCTGTCATTATAAATGCTGTTGCTTCCGGAAAATACTGTTTGTTATCATATGAGAACTTTGGAACGTCGCTAAGTTCAATCCAATGTATTTTCTCCTTTATAAAATCTTGATAATATGCAACATTATCTTGTATTTCGTACCACTTATAATTTCCCGGCTTTCTACCAATCCTGTCATTATCTGTTTTGGGCTTCAGATAGTCATAGAATCTATAAAGATGTTCTTTTATAGATGGATAGGAATCAATATCAATGCCTCTTCTCGTAAAGATTATCCATAAATCGTCAAATTCAGGCAAGTACTTTTTTATGTTTCTGCCTTTCAAAATCGGACGTATAATTTCATCATTTTTTGGTGATGCATTTACTAATCTATCTCGCGTTTCCTTATTTATTATAAATGCTTCGTTATAGCCAGTTAATATACCCCTATATATTTGCACATCCCAATCTCTCAACGGTGTCCCAATCTCTTCAATCTTTCTCTTAATAGCCGCTTCAACTGATGACAGAATCACCCAACCATTGTCTGGTTTAAAGCCTGTTTGAACATTAGAAAACTGTCGAACATAATCGCTCATTTTTTCTAGACTACCTAAGCTCTTATCTAATAAGCAAGTCTGTGTTTGACCCTTGTACAAGCTCTTTTGGGAAATCAATAAATTTGTGTCGACTGTAGCAGAATCAAAAACCTGGTACCCTCCAAAATCTACTAATAATTCGGGGTTGGTTTCTTCAATAAAATATTTTCGGGTTGCATCTCCATAATTAGCACGCATCCACTTATTTGATGTAATAAAGCCAAAATAATAATCTGGTTTTAAAAGTCGGTTGGCTAGTTCATAAAACAAACAATAGATGTCACCTGTTCGGGTAAAAGTTTTAAAACCCATGTTTTCTAGCACATCAGCACTTTCACCCATTTTCTGGAGTTGTATGTATGGAGGATTTCCAATCACTACTTCAAAACCTTCAAATTCTCCTTTTTCATTCAATACTTCTGGAAATTCAAATCGCCATTCAAAAGCATGCTGGTAAATTGCATTATTTTCTATTTCAGCTATTTCATTTTCAAGCTTGGCTATGCTTTTATTTACTTTTTCAACTACTGCCTCCATTTCTTTTTGTGAACGCTTTTGACCAAACAGATCAAAATTATTTTGAGCAAGCGCCAGCTGCCCCCTTAGTTCAGATAAACGCTTTCGACGTGGATCACGTCGGGCTACTGTTTGTCTGAACTGTTCTTTGATGGCTTTAAAAAAATGCTGTAATTCCTGTTTTGCTTTTTTATCTGGTGCTTCCTTATAAGCCGTTACCGCTAATTGATAGTCTTTGACGCTAAACTTTTGTTTCCTGAAAACCTCAGAAAGATCTTCGTTTAAAGAAAATTTTGAAAGCAATGAATTTCCATCTTTTATGTTGATGTCAATATTGGGTAAGGTTTCTAGTTCAGTATAACTGCTCTCGGATCTATAATAAGCATGTTTTAATAATTCTATCCATAATCGAAGCTGGCAAATCTTTACTGAGTTTGGATTAATGTCTACACCAAATAAGCACCTTTCTATTATTTTCCTCTTTTCATTGAAGAAGCTCTCCTGAATACTTTGGGTATCTATAGAAATAATATGATGTCCGTTTGGACTTGCTTCTTTAACTGTGTAATCAAAGAACTTTTGAGTTCTCTTGTCTACAATTACCAATTCATCATTAGCAATACTTACATCCAGGTCCGATAATCGACGACCGTTTGAATCAGCCAAAATCCCTAGTTCAGCTTTTATAGCGATCACCTCGTTTAAACTGGAAACTAAAAAATGCCCCGAGCCCACAGCAGGATCAACTATTCGGATGCCTTCAATAACATGGTTAAATTGCAGGATGTCTTCTGCGTTTCGTTTATCGGATAAATAGTTACGAACATCTTCTATGGTTCCACATTTCCAATTGTATTCATCATTAAATTTTTTAACTACAGCCTTCCTGATGGTTTCGCGGCAAAGAAACATGGTTACTGCACCCGGTGTATAAAATGAGCCATCCTTATAGCCATTGATCTTTTCAAACACTAATCCTAATACTGCCGCATTAATAATAGGTTTATTTTCTTCCTGTATCTCCTCCTTTCCTACCGATGAAAAATCATAAGCATCCAAAAACTCGAAAAGGTAATGGAGAGTATTCATTGATGTAGTATCCTTCCTGCTGATGTTTCTCCGGAGAATTGAGTTCGAATAAAGGTCTATATCAAGATTATCATCGAGTCCATTAATTTTCAACGATACATCTTCAAGCTCAGAGATTTCAAATAGCGAGCTGTTCAAATACGGTATGTGCCCATACTTTTTTTGAATTAATGGATGACGCTTGGAGTTTTGTTTAGCAAGTACCTGAAAGAACAGTTTATACATTTCATCAAAATCTCTGATGGTGTGTATGTTTAGAAATTTATACTTGCTGTTGCTGTTGTGATAGATTAGTAATTGGCCTTCCAGGAGTTTCAGAAAAAGTATACGGTTCATCCACGTTATACTTAACTCTAGCGCCAAGTTGAATAATTGCTCTTCCCGGCTCTCGCCAGATAATAAATTACCAGGTACTTTTCGAATCGTATTTTCAAGTTCCAGCATACTAATGGTGTTTTCCATTAGTGAACCAGGATTCTGCTCACCTATTGGCAACCTCCTGATTACTTTTCTGCCGCTTTCTTTATACTCTTTTAATCCAATAATGTGCAGCAACTCTGCATAAAAACCTTTATCCAGAGAATTAGAATCATTGATAAAAGGGAGCTTCAGTAGGTGAGCAGGTGTAAAAAACTTATATAAGGGAACTAACTTATTATCATCTTTGGGGTTATAGCTCCTTAGTTGCTTTTCATAACTCCTGATATCGAAATGAGTGAAACCAATCTCTTTATCTAACTCCTGGAGAAAAGGTTTTGCTATCTCAGTATAAAAATGTTCTGTCTTAGTACTAACCTTTTGTCCACCTTCCCATTCTTTAAACGCTTTTTGTAAATGGCTGTTCTCTATGAAAACTCGTTCAAATAATGCTGCATCAAACACATACCATTCATAAATATTAGTGATGACCAAATGCGTTAGAGAGTTGTTCTTATTTACCAGCCGCTCCCTTAAAAAATAAAGGATTAGCTCGTGCATGGCTTTTGTATTGAGATTGGCTTTGGATACCATATCAGCCTTATTTGCGGGCTTCTTTACCTCAAACAAAACTCCAGCAGCAGTTTTAGCTTCCTTACCTACATGAATTACAAAGTCTGTTCTTCCCTTTGTTGCTACCAAATAGTCAGGATTGTAAAAGGTATTTTTCAAGAAATCCATCAAATGGATTTTTACATTTTCCTCACTTTCTTTTTCGTCTATATGTTCAAGAAGATGTAGAAGGTTGCTCTTAAATATGTTGAGGTGATTACGCCTTGGTTTTAAGAGGCGGTATGCCTTATTAAGGCTTTGAATGAGATCGATGGCAGCAATAGTCATACTCGGAGTAACAGGGTATTTATTTAGGCAATTTTAGTACATATTAATTGTTGACCGGACTTTTTTATTAAACAGATGCCAAAACATTTTACTCCAAAGCCTGAACTTCGAAATTAAGAAATCAATAATGCGGATTGACTTGCAAGAAGGGGGTGGGAATAGTCATGAACCTATATTTACGTTATTTGCTTTTTACTAGTGTCTCCTTTCCAACCGTATAAATACGGTAGGAGTCTTAAAAAGGGAGTGGTAAATTGTAAAAGTTTTATACTACATACCTAATCTATGGCAAAAGCAAAAAGACCAGACGTCGAAGTTTCGTTAGTTTCTGAAAATCCCGATATAGCAAAACCAAGGCTTACGAAACTAATTATTAAAAATTACCGTTGTATTGGCCGAATTCCAGTTGAAATAGACCTAAATGATATTGTAGTTCTTGTTGGTGCAAACAACGTCGGCAAAAGCTCCATTTTAAAGGCATATGAACTTGCTATGTCTCAAGGCTCAGCAAAAGCTGATTTAAAAGCTGAAGATTTTTGTTGCAACGAAATTGATAATGAAAATTTACCAGAAATAGAATTGCAAACTATAGTTTACGACAATAGCCCAGGTGATAAATGGATTCAATCTTTACCTAATGGAGAAATGCTGGTAAGGGAAAGATGGATATGGAAAGGTGAAGGAAAACCAACACGTGAAGGATGGGACGTTGAAACTGGCTCCTGGAGCGTGAATGTCCCGTGGGGTGCACCAAACGTTGCGAACGCAAGAAGACCAGAACCACATCGTGTTGATGCATTTGATTCGCCGGAAAAGCAAGCTGAAGCAATCAAAAAACTGCTAACCCAAGCGCTTACAGAAAGAGTGAAAAACTTAAAAACTCAAGAACATCAAGAAGGAGAAGAGGAAAATGACTACAAAAAGCTTCTGAAAAAAGTAAAGGAACTGCAAAAGAAAATAGTTGAAGAAGCACAAGAACAAATTAATGAGGTGAACCAGGAATTGACTACACTTGTTGAAAAAGTATTTCCTAACTATAGAATTGATTTTGATGCAAAGCCAGAAGATGATTTAGATAGCGTTATAAATCTTTTTAAGGCAGATTCTCAATTATTAATGGGTCCAGCAGATGGTTTTTTAAGTACAATAGATAGGCAAGGAAGCGGTGCAAGGAGAACTCTATTGTGGACGGCGATTAAATTTATTTCTGAGAATAATCAAAAGGATAAAGAAGATGAAGCTCATATTAGACCGCATGTGTTATTGCTAGATGAACCTGAAATATGTCTACATCCTAATGCCATCCGCGAAGCCAGTAATGTTTTATACCAACTACCTGCTTCCGGCAATTGGCAAGTAATGGCTACTACACACTCTCCTATTTTCATCGATTTTTCTAAAGACAATACAACGATAGTTAAAGTAGAAAGAATTGGCAATGGACATATTAAAGGAACAACAGTATTCAGACCTGACAAAGTACAGCTTGATGATGATGACAAACGAAACTTAAAACTCCTAAATATGTGTGACCCTTATGTTGCCGAGTTCTTTTTTGGAGGGAAGGTGATAGTAGTAGAAGGAGATACTGAGTATACAGCTTTCAATTATATAAAAAGACAAAAACCGGATGTATATAAAGATATTAATATCATAAGAGCTAGAGGTAAAGCAACCATTGTTTCTTTGATTAAAATTCTGAATCATTTTGGGTCCGGTTATTCCATACTCCACGACAGCGATACAATGAGAATAACAACCAAGAAAGGGAAAGAAATGGCGAATCCCGCTTGGGGTAATAACCAAAATATATTGGATGCAATGAATGCTAAGCCTGAAGGAACTTCTACAAGACTCTTAGCCTCCTTGCCAAATTTTGAAGAAGCTTATTTTGGTGAGATTGCGGATGAAGAAAAGCCTTACAACGCATTAAAGAAATTAGAAGAAGATGAAGATGCGTTTAACTTAATTGAAACGTTATTAAGAGCGTTGATTGATTATGCGTCTCCAATTCCACCTAATTGCGCTGAATGGTCATCAATCGAAGACCTGCAAGGCAAAGTACAGGAAGTCTTTGATGTAGGACGTAAAGAGGCATGAATTATCGGGCACTTTCAAGTGCGCTTATTCGGCTTACTTAAGAATTTTACAAAATGCAAATGTTCGGCTAGCGGAAACTAAAAACAGCAGGAAGCATTAAGTGAATTCGACGATAACCATACCAGAGCTCCATGTAATTTGCTTATCCTAAAATAAGAAAAACGTAAAGCTAATGAGTTCTGTATTCAGGAAAATAATTTGCAATATCCACATCATTTAAAAACACACGCGCAGCAATTTGTGCATTTGAATTTTCTCCTTTCGGTAAAACCACGGGATTTTTGATCGTAATAAGCTTTCCGAGTAATAATTTTTTTAATTTTTCCCTAGCGAAGTTAAAGCCATATGTTCCTTCTTGTGGAAGAGCATATCCAAAAATTCTTATTGTATTCCCCTTTAAGGGCTTCCCATTTTTTGGGTTCCAAATCCATTGAGGTGAAATCTCAATTGTATCACCATCAATTATTTTATTTACTTGGAAAGTTGTCATAACTCTTGTTCTGCTTGTATTTCATTATTGCCTTCTGCTTCCAAAACAGCTTCATTCTCGATCAACTCCTTGACCTCAATTATTTTGTTGAATACTTGCCTAACAACCAATAAGGTAAAAACCAGGCAAGTGAGACTTAGGGATAGTGTGATAAGTTTGTACCAAAATGTTTCTACCATCTGAAGATAGGAACTTCTTAAAACGTAATAATTAGTTAGAAAAAGTGTAGAAAGGATCAGAGGTATGAAAATTCTTATTACCTGTCTTTTACCTGATAATAGTCTTTCATCTTTATCAGCAACCTTTTTTTGTTTTTCAAGAAGGCTGATACTCGCCTTTAAACCTTCTATTTTCTGTTTATTATCTACCCCTTGAACATCATTAGGCTTTATCAAAATTAAATTCTCAAGTTGCTTCGAAATTTCCTCATTCCTTTTTCTATACCTGGACAAGCCGCCACCGAATAACCCGATTAATAAAGTCATAGCCGGAGCAACAAAGCTAAAAATAGCAATAAGCAATCTCCCGTACAAATCAATAGCATCCTTCAACTTTATTACTTTAATAGTTTATCCCTATGTAAGCAGGTTATCTCAAAGAGGTATCTTATTCTACTTCAAAATCTTTTCTAATAATGAAACTTTTTCCTGTTCTGACTGAAGTAATCTTTCATAAAGCTTCTTGTTCTCATCCAACACTTCCATCCACTTCTCTATAGGATTAATATTTAAAGTACCGGTATTGCCAATGAACGCTTCCTTATGAAAGGTATTAGAGATAATGTTTATTGCAGCTTCTTCATCAAAATTCTTAATAGCCTCAGCAGGTACTTTCAAAACCTTTGCAACCTGCTCAAGCAGGGTTTCCTCAACAACTTCCTTCTGCTCCAACAACGATATCTTCTTCTGGTTCCAGTCGTCGCCTAATTCGTACGCTAAGCCTTCCTGCTTAATACCAAGCATTTCTCTAAAGCGTTTAATGTTACGTCCCTGGTGTATTGTTTTGTCCATAGAGTTTGTTGTTGTAGTAAGCAAATATAATAAAGTAGTTACAGCATACAGGCAAAGCTAAAAGTACATGTTCGGGCAAACAAAACCTATAAGTATTAATACGGTTGTTTTAAGAAATGATAACGTATAAGTTTACCACTTCAACTAAAAACAAAAATGCCGAATTTATATTTCTATGTTTCAGCCGAAGGAGGCAGGTATGGTATTATGCAACCTGCTAACTTACCTAACGGGCAAACCTTTGGTTCGCAAGGCGCATCTGTATGTGTAATATTATTATTAATAACAGCCGATGGAAACCTGTTCTGCGGGCACATGGCCTGCGGTATATCAGGCCGTCCTGATAACCGCGGTATCATAATGGAAAGGGCAACCCTTTTGCTTGCTACGGCATTAGGTGAGGCAAATAGAGGACAGGCATGGAATGCCACATCAAACTCAACCGATGTTACAACCACATGGATGAAACAAGCTATGGAAGTCTGGTTTACTAACGCACCTGCACAAAAGAGTAATGCGTATAACGACGGCTATTTTACAAACAACGATAATACCTTTCCTGTAACGCTAAGCAACAACATGGGGCAAGATGGTGCAACAGAAGTAGATACCGGAAACTTTACTATAGAACCAAACTTTGATGAAGATTAAAGCAACAGCATTTTTTCGTCACAGATTTGTTTTGCTGTAGCCTGCAAGAGTGATACCCTTTGTAAGAGTGTTTCAAGATGCTTTTCGTTTACCTCGTAAGCATCGGCATAACGTGCATTAAGGTACGCCCTGTCTAGCAGGTTTAGCAGTTCTTCTTCGTATTCATTATTTGCAGGCAGTATATCGTTTAACTGTGGTGCACACCGCCTGCAAAGTTTCTTTAATTCTTTTAGCGAATGGGAGCGTGTACTATTACCCAGCAGCCCCATTGCAACCGCACGAAACGTAAGCTCTGCAGCCTGGTGCAACATAAAAGCAGCCATTTCTTTTTCACCCGTTTCAACATGATGCTTTGCACTTGCTAAAAAAGATTGTGCTCTTGCAAAGGCAGTAGTAAAGTGGTGTATTGCTTTCTCTTTTACTGCTGAGGTTATTGAAGTTGGCGCAACAGTAAGAGGAGCCTTTCCATTATCGTAAACAAGGTTTTCTCTTGTACATGCTACAGAATAAAAGATGTGCCCTTCGCTTATTTGAGCAGCAATAACATTAGACTGGTGTATAGAAAAATGAACGTTACTATAGTTAATGCAAGCGAGCTTTATGATAGTTTCATACTCTTTAAAAGAGGATAGGCAAGTATCGGCAATAATAACAAGCAGGTCTATATACGCTGCGTTGTGATCACTTACCGGCTGCGGGCTTACGATAAATATTCTTTCAGGTTGTATGGCGGCGACAATAAAATTTATGATGCCGCTTATGCCATTGCTTTTTAGAGTTGTGTCGCCGGTTGTATTAGAAGCGGCACCCGCTTGCATGGTTGGTACATTCTCATCTCCATCCTCCTCTCCTTCTTCATAAAGGTCTTCCGCTTTAAAATCTTTTTTAAACTGCCAGCCTTTTGTTTCTCTTTCAGCAACATCCAACAGTTCGAAGAGGTAATATATGTCCCAAAGCAGGTGCTCAAAGTATTCTGGTCCTAAGTCTAATTGATCCATAAGGCAATCGAGCAACATGCGGCGCAGGTTGCGACTTAAGCGTTTTGCAGGATGGTCGCTGAAGAACTTTTTTATCTCATCGCTAAAACGTGGCGTTATGATCTTTTTAGAATCTTCCATGAGGTTTACTTTTAATTAAAGTAACACAGGAGAAGAAGGTAATTAAGTATGTGAGCAGTACTTTACGGGGATTTCAGGGTATCATAGAAACGACTTCTGCACCTTAATGGCTGTAAATAAATGATCACCCCTTGCATTCGTCTTTATTTTTATCAATCAACCTGTGTGGTTGATAACTGTTAAATGTTGACAACTATTATTCTCCTTCTTTACAACTAAAGCGAAATGGAATTATTTTTATTGCATGGAAGCCCACTATGAAACCCTCTCAACTATTTACGAAATTGTAAAGCCTGATCCTGAACCGACTACTTACTTATGTACACCTCATGAAATAATATTAAGGCATACCATCGACTGGGAAAGTATACAGAAGCACCTGGAAGTTCTTGCTTCTGAAAAACTTATTATAATCAAGCAACTTGACAAGATTGCAATATCTATTACATCTTCAGGTATTGCAAAAGCAAAAGCCGTCAAAAACAATTTCATCAACAACAACTTCACCTTACCCGTTGCGGTTAAGAAAGAAACTTCTGATTCAAATAAATGAGTACTGTTTCATTCTGTTTATCCTTGGTAGATTTTAATCAAAAGGTGTTGCTATTTTTATAGACCTGTTTGATTCATAAAAAACGTGCATGGCGCTTAGAGATTATATCATCCCATCGCTTGCTACTACTTGCATAATTATTTTGCTTATCACTGGTCCTGTTTCACAAGATCCCGGCTACCATAATTTCGCCGATACTCAAGAATTAGTCGGAATTCGAAACTTTTTGAATGTTATCTCAAACTTGCCCTTTGCCATAATCTCTCTTTTGGGTTTATGGCGGTTAAGGAAAGTAAAGCAACAGAGGTTAAAGCATATCATCTGCACGCTCTTTATTGCTTTTTTGCTGTTGACTTTTGGAAGTGGCTACTATCACTTACGGCCTAATAATGAAACTTTAGTTTACGATCGGTTGCCGATGGTCATCATCTTTATGTCTTTTTTTTCCTTTATCATCCATGATCGTATTGATCAAAGTAAGGGTTACAGAGCCTTCATTGTTCTAAATTTAGTAGGAATACTAAGTGTGATCTACTGGATAGTAACTGAACATGCAGGTAATGGTGATTTACGATGGTATGGGATGATCCAGTTTTTTCCACTTGTAGCTATCCCGCTAATTTTAATTTTTTATAAATCATCCTTCAACCATGCAAAAGAGATAATATCCATATTCATTTTTTTCGGCGTCGCCAAGTTAACTGAGACGTTTGATAAAGACATTTACGAGGCATTAAATGAAAGTATAAGCGGACATTCCCTCAAACATCTATTTATGGCAGCAGCAGAGTATTTGATAGTGCTACAGGTGGAACGAAGAGTAAAGTGGTAGTAAAATTAACAAGTATTTGTTGATCTGAGTAATGCCTCACCCTAAAGGAAAAACTGGTGTTCTGTTTCTATTTTCAAAGGGTTTCTTAGATGGGAATCTCTATAATTTTTTCTAACGAATTGTATTGGATTGTTTAATTGAATTGCATGATTGATGCGACAAGCAACAATTAATATGACCAAATCTTTAGCATCAGCTTTAAAACTGTATTAATACAGGTGAAATGGAGTTCTAAACCTTTGTATATTGTACATGGCACTTGATCATTTCATTGTGAAGAATTAAACTAAGCGATAAAACAACATGCATGTATTTTCTAAAATAAAACTTGCGCGGTTTGTGATATTTTTTATTATGATTAATCCTCCAGACAGCCTGAGCCAAAGAACGGAAGCACAAATCCGAGAAATTTTGACAAAAGGCAATCGGGAATGGAAGCTAGACAGTACCAGAACATGGCTATCAAAAAAATGCAAAAGCGGTGAATTCCTTAACTTTTACAATTCTCCTGCACTTGTAGTTAAGCGTGTATGTGACGTTAAAGTACAGCAATTCGTCCAAAAAAACCTGAACTGGAGCTTGACTAACTCTGAGAAAAGCGGCTGGTTAATATCAATTGGAGATACAACTTATAGATTGATAATACTAGAAGAATTAAATCGAGTAAAATTGATCTTACGACACCGAGAGTCAAATACAAACATTAGAACTTCTACTAAAGACAAATTTTATACTTCTTACAAATAGCTGATGACAGAAGAAACAAAAAGAAAATGGGATGTTTTTTTAGGTATTCTCGGCTCAATTGCAACAGCTGCAGCTATCTACGCCGGGGTTTGGCAGTTCATAGAGAACCAAAATTATAATTCTAGGTTGGAGTTTAAAAGGGAAATGTTCCCTATACAACTTGAGAAATATGCTAGAATAACCGAAATCGCAGGAGTGCTCGCCTCTGAATATTCCTCAGATAAGTTATTTGCTGAATATAAAAAAGAATATGAGAAGATGTACTGGGGGTCTATAAATATAATCAATGACACTTCGACTTCCCGTGCTATGATTAACTTGAGAGAAGCTATACGGGATTACTCGACGATTTCACATGATCAAGCGGCACAAGAACGTATAAAAGATTGCGCGGCCCAATTGGCCGAGGCTTGCAAAAAGTCTTTGGATGACAAGTGGCATGAGATTAAATAATCATAAAGGTGCCGCTGTCTTATCATAGATTAATGAATAGTACTTTAATCGGATAAAAGGATATATCCTCCCCAAAATTCCGCAGCATATTTACCTATAAATTTTCTCTGAGTAAGTTGTAGCGCCTCATTTATTTTATTGCCAGCTTCAATAAATTCAAACAACATTTGATTAAACAAAACCATCGGCGCAGACACGTCTATTGGCCATTGGGTTAAAACAATGTTTTGAGTCCCTGCAGCGAAAAATGCACCTGCCAAATTTGAAAATGTTTCGCCAATAGAGCATACACAACCTTCATTGATGATGTTATTACTATCGATCCAGATAAAGGTATAATCATCTTGGTAAGGGGCTATCTGACAGGAGGATAATATCGTTAGTAGCGAGTTATTGTTGAGATAATTCACAATTTCACTTCCTGTAAGTTTTCCGTCATTTGCAACATCTTTATTGAACTCTAGTCGAAAGTCTTTGTTAACATTGTCGTTATGACACACAAAGTGTATGATTTTGCTCTTGCTAATTTCATCTGATTCTAAAATGTCCGTTTCCTTAGCTTGGTGCAAAATTTTAGAACTGGACCTAAAGATACTTGCAGCTGAACTTATGATGCTATTAAATAGTTTATCCGCGTCTTCCAAATAGCTGAAACCTATATATGAATTACTGTATTTTTGTGATCCCTTTTTTTGGTTCCTTAGATGTTTAAATATGCTTGCCGAAGGAACGTAACTTATTAAGAAGTCTTCTAATAAGAATTTCTGTGTTACCGGATTTTGTAACAAGCCTAAAGGTACCCCTGCAAGGTTTTGGTCTACTTCAAAGATTAATTTGCTGCCTTTTTTTAAGTCAACCCGTTTAACTATTGTCTCAAACAAGTAGATATTATTAGATGTATGATCTAGTTTCAGTTTGTGGAACTTGCGGGCATATTCTACCAAGGGAAATCTAATAGTATCTTTACCGTATAATATCTTGAGATAATCTTGCGTAACAATTTTGCTTTTAAAATATTCGGTACGCAAAAAAAAATTTATTGATGACCCATCAAGCTTAATGAGTTTAGATTCTGTGTTTGTGATTCTCCAAGCGTATACGCCTCTCTCATTATCGGTATATGTAATTGATAAATATACTTCGTTGGGTAAAAGGAGTTTACGAATCTGTTTCAATGAAGTATTCTCATCAAGGACATAATCAAGTTCCGGAATCTTCTCCCGTAAGAGTGCAACTGATTTTTCTACAAACGTATCGACCGCATAATCATTTTGAATTAGCTTATTAAAATAATTAGAGGAGTGTAAGTAGGAAGTTAAGTTTGATACATGGCTCATGACGCTTAGCGAATCCTGCTTAGATAGCGACATAGTTTTCTTCTTCAATAAGTCACTTTTAAACTTCCTCGATTTTATAAATTGGGATACTTGCCATCCTTTTTCCAGACAGTTATTTGTAACACATAGTGCCTTGTTAGCAATATAAGTATTATACATAAACCTTAAATATCTTCTCAATGGATCTTTAGTAATTTTCAGGTCATCTTCATCTACCAAGTACAAACTTCTCATGATTATGGCCCTACATACCACTTTAAGCTTTTCAAAGTATTTTATTGCAATATTGAAATCCAGTTTCCACGCATAGGCTGCATTATTTGTCAAGAGGTTAACTGCTTTTTCATCAATGCCATCTGTCTTTAGGAAAGGCAATGTTCTCAAGGCTAGATCATTGTAAATAATCATGATGTTAAAAAGAAGCTTAATATTTAACTGCTTAATGTTGTAAATTGAAGTGGGCATTACATTTATCTCATCTATACAATAGCATAACACTTTAGGCGAGAGTTGACGAAGGGCTGTTAGTGCTTTTTTCTGAAACTCTTTTGCAATCTCATCCTGATTTGAAATTGCATATATTTGAGATAATGTAGCTAATGACCAAGCAATTTTATAAGTATCCGAAGTGTTGTAAGCGTCGTTCAGCTCAATTTTAATTTTACCTATGCTTGTCAGGTTCGATATAATCTGCTGCTCATTTCCTTTGTATTGCACTAGAATCATTTGTTGACCTCTAGACAGAAGGGCTACAGCTAAAAGGAAGATTAGAAGCAAATACTTTTTTATCATAGATATATTCAAATCGAGAATTTTGATATCAATAGTACTCAAAAACGTAGGTCAATCAGCTGCCGAACAAAATTTATCCTTTACACTTAAACATATACCAGTTTACCAAAGGTTCAAAATACTATGTCGATGCATACATTTTGTGAAAGTATAACCAGTTTCCAGAAATAACTATCGTAGTAATACGGTAAACATGTCGATGTTTTTAAAGGACGTTTTACCATTAGAAAATATTATTATAAGGCAATGCTAGCTAATTAGATGAGTTTCTTAATCACACCCTTTTAGAGGCTAAAATTTGGGAACTAGTAGTAAAAATAACGGATACAGCATCCCTTACCCTCTACGAAAATACACCTATTACAATTCCACTTCTCCGCTCATTCCTTCATTGCAGCCAAGCCGCTTCCATTCGCATAGCTCACGCACTGTTTCCGCTATAGCATTGTCATGCCATAACTCCAACACCTTTCGGCTTCATTCCACCGGCCAATGCTTTCAGTCATTCACTTCAAAGTCCAATACAAAGAAGACTTCAAAGTGATAAACTAAAAAGTAAGCTTAGAAGCTTTTGATATGTGGAATAGAAATGTCATTAATGACTACCTAATGATTTGATTTTAGCACTTACAAAGAGAGACCCAATAAACCTTATCGACAGATATGCAAAGGCAGCATAGTTATACCAGCGATACATATATACTTCAGTCCATGTAATTAAGGGATGTATACCGGCAACAACAAGTATTATGAAACTTATTACAATTAATAATATCAGCCATACAAAGCAGATATAATAAATACTTAAAAGAATTTTTACAATTATCATATTATCAAAGTACGAAACAAAATTTCTATCATTAATCATTTAACAAAGTTAGGCTTAGGGCTGCTGTAGCGCAAAGAAAGACTACGGCATAAACACAACTCCTACCCTGCTAACCCTTCATTTATTCCGTTTCCTTTTTTGCTTAATTGCCCTAAGCCAGGTGATGCTCCATAATTAATTTTTAATCTTTTAAACATGAGTTATGGAAACTATGATGGAAGTATCAGCATTATACAAAGTAGCTGAAGTAGAACTGGTTTATAAATCAAAAGTAAAAGCTTCTCAGCGTCCACAAATCACATCATCGAAGGATGCTTACCAGGTTCTCTCAACAGCGTGGGACGAAAACAAAATTGACTTTGTTGAACAATTTAAGGTTTTGTTCCTCAACAGGGCTAATAAGGTGTTGGGTATTTATGATGTATCTACGGGTGGAATTACAGGTACAGTTGCTGATCCGAGGATAATATTTGCTGCTGCTTTAAAAGCTAATTGTTGTGGAATCATCGTCAGTCACAATCATCCATCAGGCAACCTAAAGCCAAGTAGGCAAGATGAAGAACTTACGCAAAAGATAAAACAGGCAGGTCAACTACTTGACATCAAATTATTAGATCATGTAATAATCACCAATGAAGCATATTATTCATTCAGTGATGAGGGGCTGCTTTAAGCCCTTTTAATATAATAACTTTAGCAGATATACCTAAATATCTAGCTGGTAAAACTCGTGGAGTGTTAGAGCTGGGTGGTTCGCCCATTCTACCAGGTATAATCTTCTCACCAGCTTTTGTACTTCTTTAAAAGTGTCTGGCTTTTTTAGCATGAGATTAAAGCCAGCGATATAGCCTTTTACTTGCAAGGATGAAGGAAGGGAAGTTGATAAAACCATCACCGGCAGTTGTTCAGCTGTAAAAGCGGCCCTTATTGCTGCAATACATTCTAATGCAGATTTACCGGGCAAGCTTGTATCCATTATCACCAACTGCGGCAATTCATGTGGCGATAGATGACCCATTATATCATCACAAGAAAGAACTGTTGTAACATGGATGGGTACTTTAGCTGATTTAATTGCCTCGAGAAATAACGCTACGTCATCTTCATCATCTTCTGCTAAAATGAAGTGCTTATTCATAAGAAATGATTGATAAACTAGTTATGCAAAGATTGCACCTGACAAAGACATGCCCGGTGTGAGCTTAATCTTGATATATCATTGACCATGCAGTAGTTTGAACCAATGCACAGCTTGGAAAGACCTTCATCTGGTTATAAAAAATGTTGCCAAATGCCACCATGTGTTGCACTCCCTCTACTTACCATACATTTGCTGCGTTTTTCTTGTTGAATGTGTTGTACTTTGGGAGAATTTCAAATGTCTGTCAACTGAAAATACGCAGGCCTAACCTGCACACTTATTTTGCTTTAGGCAAATGATCCTAACCATAACACATCTAAGCTTATTGAAGGCAAATCCCAAACACGTTAGCTGTAGTTCAGGTCGTCGTTTGAACTGACAGGGTCAAAGTGGGGGATTACTATTGAAGTATAAAGGCTGTATAAATCCCAGCCCAAAGATGTATATAGCCCTTTCCCTTCCTGTGTTGCAACCAGAACATTTTTCCTGACTCCTTTAACCAATGCTATTCTCTCCAGTTCATACATTAGAAGCGATGCCAGTCCTTTTCGTCTGTAATTTGGCTCTGTAGAAATACGGTCATACACCGCGACGTCGTCAACTAAAACAACCCTGCCACAGGCAGCTACGGCTCCTTGACTATCCACAATCTTTAAAAGATGGACGGTGCCGTTTTCCTCCCATTCCAGTTTGAATTCACTATTTAAAGGCAAAGCTCTATTGGTCATAGGACGAAAACAATGCATCATATAACCTTGAGGCTGAATAACCCATCGTGGAGGTAAAAGATTTGCTAGTTTGTCTGGTGGAGCGCACACCTTTAGAAAAGTCCACGGTTCAACAACTGTTTTGGCTAGCTCGAAAAAGTCTTCATTGAGCATAGGGAATACGTATCTGCATTTCTGTTTTTCAAAGCCCACATCTACTTTGTAACCTGATCTGAATGCCGAGGGTAGCGGAAGCTCTCTGGAGACTGACCAGCCTGTTAGCCATTTCTCAATGATATCCTTAAAAGTAGTTGCCTGCAGCATAATTATTTCCCGGTAAAATTAAGGTGAAGTCGACTACAACATTTTTAATTGTGACAAGGTGGCAATGATTGGAGACGATGGTTAGGAGACAATAATTGCGAACGCACAACAATGTTCATTTTTCAGTGAGAGGGCTTTCGTAAGCCCCCTCCTTATGCTTAAGCATCCCTCACTCTAACTCCTTTTCGATTTCTTCAATAGTTGGTAAGCTTCCTTTCAACTTTTCTGGAATTGCCTGTGTAAGTTCATACTCGGCTATTCCAATTGGCTTATCTATTCCACGCAAAGCATATTCTGCCACTATCTTGTTTCTTTCTTTACAAATAAGAATTCCTATTGAAGGACTGTCTACAGGATGCCTTAATAAATCGTCAACAGCGTTTAAGTAGAAGTTTAACTTGCCTGCATGTTCCGGAGTAAACTCTCCCTTCTTTAATTCAACTACTACAAAACATCTAAGCTTTAAGTGATAAAATAAAAGGTCAATCTCGTAGTCCTTTCCACCTACCTCTACAGCATACTGACGACCAACATAACTAAAGCCTGCACCTAATTCAAGAAGAAACTTTGTTATATGTTTCACTAATGCATCTTCAAGGTCTTTTTCCATGTACTCTTCCGACAAGGAAAGAAAGTCGAACTTGTAAGGATCTTTAAGAATCTCCCTTGCAAGGTCACTTTGACTTGCAGGTAAAGTGGAATTAAAATTTGTAACGGCTTTGCCCTGCCGCTCGTAAAGCTTACTTTCCAATTGATGAACCATCACATTCCTGCTCCAGCCATTTTCAGTTGTTCTGGTTATATAAAACATTCTTGCATTCTCATCCTTAACCTTATCCAAAAGTGTGATATGATGGTACCATGTGATTTGTGCAAGCGGGTCTTGCACAATTTGGTTGGATGATATTTGTGCAAGCGGGTCTTGCACAAATTCGGGGTAAGCTTCTGCAAAGGCTCTCATGTATTTAAGGTTGCGGGGCGAAAATCCTTTCATATCAGGAAAAGCTTTTCGCAGATCAATGGCAAGCCTGTCAACAACTTTAGTACCCCAACCCTGGCTCTCCTGTTGTTCCAGTATTATTTTGCCAATTCGCCAATAAAGAACCAGCATTTGTTTATTAACGGTTAAAGCCGCATTCATCCTTGCTGCTTCCACTTCTTGTTTTAGCCTTGCAACAATTTGCTGATAATTAATCACATCTTTCATGATGTTTTTTAATACTAAGTGCGTTTATATACGTGTAACAAATATCCTAAGGAAATTAATCTTAGATATTGATTATTATTATTTTTAGTTTGGATTGATCAGAAGGTATTAATCTATCTTGTATAATAATTACCTGCTTTAAAATATGAGAAAACAAAAACGGTATTTCTACTGTATTTGAGCACCGGTATTTTATTTACATTTGAGCAATGACAACAACTAACGAAATGGAGAAAACAATACACCAGGGACGTAACATTAAGCGCTTTCGTGAAATGCTTGGCATTAAACAGGAAGGGCTTGCTTATGAGTTAGGTGACGATTGGAACCAGAAGAAAGTATCGTTGCTTGAGCAGAAGGAGGAAATTGATGAAGCTTTACTTGAGCAGGTAGCAAGAGTATTGAAAGTGCCTGTTGAAGCTATTAAGAATTTCGATGAAGAGGCTGCAATTGTAAACATTCAAAACAATTATGAAGGTTCAAACAATCAAGGTGCAAATATGAATTATAGGTGCACGTTCAATCCTCTTGATAAAGTTGTTGAACTGTATGAGAGGCTGCTTGCAAGTGAGAAGGAGAAGGTTGAACTTTTGAAGAAGTAGTTACAGTTTGAAATATTTGTCGACCCTAACTGCAGAACAGTTAGGGTTTTTGTTTTATACTGTAGAAATACGGATAAATTATATGGACGGAAGTATTATATTGATCCTTTCTAGCCTGGTTTGAAAGTTTACTCATACTCAGTTTGACTTAGACAAATTCAAGTGGTGGTTCAAGCGTAGACAACAGCAAGTTTAGGATGTTTATAAATGAGAAACACGAAAAAAGATGGACCAACTATTAACTGCTTTAATTGCTATCGCTAGTATTATATTAGGATGGTCACTAAACTTATTTACAAATTGGTTTGATAAAAGATCTTCAGATAATGTTAAACGTAAAAAAGTAATTTTTTCCCTTTTGGAAATTCTGAATTTATTCGATACACTAAATATTAAGCTATTAATCGAAAATATTAAAGACAAAGTTTTTAAACTATTCCCTCCTGAAATGGGGCTTGAAGATAATCAGGATGTAACTCATACGTTAATGACCTTATTGCAACCATTAGTAAAGCAATTGGTAAATGAGAGATTATTACAAATTGATAAAATTTTCAATAATTCTGTCCATGATTTATCATCAGTAGATCCAATAATAGCATATCGAATGTTTGGCTTAACAAATCGCGTTCAAAGCCTTGATTACATTACTGATAAGATTCAAAGTCAATTCGCCGGGGTGCAAGGAATAGAACTCATTCAAGACAAGTTGAATCAACTAGCTAAAACGGAATATCATGAACACGCGATTTCTGAAATAACTACGCAGGTCGAAGAATTTATAATTATTCTTTCAAAAAAGGTGAGTAGAAAGCTCCATTCAGAAGCTAGTAAGACCATAAGAAAAATTAAAACAGCAACTCCCCCACAGATTTCTGCTGCTACGGAAAATTTAATATCCGAGGTAGCAAAGAAAATATCTGAAGAGTACAAGATAACTTAGCCAAAACTTTCTTTCCAATGCTTGGTTTAACTAAAGAATAAAAAAAACTAGATGTTCAGGAGGTGAGTAAACCTATAGGGAAAAAAGAAATGTTGATTAATTCTCATGATAAGTAAAGTAGCAATCAAATAACATGCAACCCATTTTTTCAGATAATTTCTTATCACATTACATCTCTGATTTCAGGCTTTCTTCAGTTACTGATGTTAGAGGTAAGAGCTTAATCATAAGGGCTTTGGCAGACGAGCTAGAAACGGGCAAACTCCAAAGTCTTAAAGAAGAAGAAATAAAATCTCGTTTTTTAAATCAATTTTTTGGAGAAGTTTTAGGCTTTAGCTATGGTACTTCTAGAAATTGGATGCTAAGAGAGGAAAAAAAATCAGTTGTGGATGGTACTAAACCTGATACCGCCTTAGGCTATTTTTCAATAGATAAAATGGATGATGATGTAAGAGTAGTGATTGAGATAAAAGATGCTAACACAAGCCTAGATCAAAAACAAAGAAGACAAAACAATCAAACACCTGTCGAACAAGCGTTTAGTTACGCTTCTAAAATGGGAGGAAATTGCAAGTGGGTAATTGTATCAAATATTAAAGAAACAAGAATCTATCCTTCTCTCGATGCTTCAAGGTTTCAGCTATTTCAACTAAAAGACCTAGTTAACGAAACCAAATTAAAGGAACTTCTTTTTTTGTTCCATAAGGATAGGTTTATTAAGCTTACCGGTGATTCTCAAACTGATCTACTGTTTCAAAAAAGCAAAATTTCACAATTCAACGATGACAAAGCAATTCATATAATTGATAGACTTTATAACAGTTTGAAGAGGTTTGAGACCTTAGGATTTGTTGATCCTAATTACATTGCAAATATTAGTCCTTTCAATATTTTAAGTGAACATGTGTGGCAATACGAGAATGGAAACCTTCTCTCTCTTAATAGCGAAATTTATGACTTGCTAATTGGAATAAATATTCAAGAAAGTGAAATAACAATTAACGATGCGTTATTACCAAAACTTGTTGAGAAAAATGTTCTGGAATTTAAGTATAAGATTAACTGGTCGTTTAGATTTTTAAATCACTGCTCCATTGGTGAGATAAGTGCCATTAAAAATTATAAACAGATTTCAAACAAGAATAAAAAAACAATAGGATTTAGTTACAGAAGTCACTTCCATTTTAAAGAAGGAGAAGAAGGGACTACAAAAAACATCTGGATGTTCAAAAATACTACTTGTGATTGCCTCAGCTGCAACTATAGAACTCTAGACTTTAATAAGCTTTTAGGCAAACTGAAAGCAGGCTTTGGAAATGAACAATATAATAATAGAGAATATGCTTATGGAAATTATTTGGTGGCAACTAATAACTTTAAAACAACCTACACCATATATAAATCTGTTGAAAAGGATGTAAGCGGTAAGCAAGGTAAGGGAGTTGAATACTTTTTAATAAAACAAAATATTAAATACCTCCACAATTTAATATCTGACTATGAATATGAAGATAGTGTGGAAATATTGAATGATATAAAGTCTGTTGATCTAGATAAAGTAATTTATGACGAAATCGAATTTGATATAGATAAAGAAGTAAAAGATTATCTGATTAAAATCAAAGAAGATGATCTAATACACAAACTTCAAGATGAGATAGAAGATATTACATTTCAGATTGAAAAGTTGAAAACACTTTATGAAGGGGGCGGCAACCAATTTTCCGGACCCAATTTGAGCGAAAGACTGAAACAACAATACGATTTATTGTATTTGCACGTAAATGCCAATTATATTCTATATGATGCCTTTAAAAGATATAAATCATTGACTGAAAAAGTCTTCAAAGGGCTGGTGAATAGTTTTCTTACACCTGAATGGGGATTAAAAAAATTTAATGAATTTATCTTAACAGAAGTCATTTTACATGTTCCTCCTTCTAGTATAAAAGATATTCTGAAAGTTGTAGTTAAGTTAGAAGCAACTGATGAGTGCGTATCAAAACTTTTAGAAAAAGTAAACAATTTTACAACCTCATATTATAAAGATGGACTTTTTTCAGATCCTTATAAAAACACTTTAGTTGTTGAACAACTATACAATTATAGGTTTAAATACAATTTCACAGCCATTTTTAGCAACCTTTTTATTGTGTTGTCAAGACTAAACATCTTGAAAGACCAATTCGACAAAATTAAAACACCTCTTATCAAATTTTTAGAAATAGAAGACGAACTAGCCTGGCATAATTTAGAAGATCTTTCAATTTTTATAAATGTTAAAGGACATTTATTTGAAGAGAATGATTTAATGGAGCTACTAAAAATTTCAGTTAATGGCAATAGATATGGTTATAGTAAGTATAACGGACTAGTAAAGCACATCCCAATGGCACTTCTAAAATTTTATCCCTCTTTTAGAATTAATAATAAGAAGATTATAAATACAGCCATCTTAAGTTGTTGTTCTGACGATGGTGAGAACTTCAACTATATGCCAGTCGTTCACCTTTTGAAGGTCAGCGACAACAACTGTAAACAGCTATTACAAAATGTATTTGAACAACAACTTGACGAGTCTTTCAACGCTGAATTTTATGAAGAAATACTGAGAACGGGTGAATATGATTCTAATAGAAAAAATTACTTTTTAGTGTACTCTCAATACGTTAATAATCTCAGAGGTGGAGGATCTCATCCATACGGAAAGCACAAATTAACTGATGTTGTTTTTATCAACTATGTTCTGCTCGTCTATTTTTTAAAAATTGATTTCAAGAGAAATGAGCTAAAGATTTTCACCAAACTTAACGAATTTGAAACCTGGCTTCTTAGTCCCATTGATTACGAGTATAATTTCTTTAATGCTCATTGGCTTATCGATTTAAAGAATACAATTATAATAGATAGAATAAAAAACAATCCCAATATTGCAAAGGCAATTGAGGTTGAGCTAAAAAGAGAATTTCATCCCGATTTATGCGAACTTAAATACAAATTCTTTACTCAAGAGTAGCTCAACAAATTAGCCTCAAAACTGCGATTTTGAGAAGGAATTATGGTAAAGTAGAAGGACCTATAAACAATTTCACACATAAGAGTCAACGTTAATACATGGAAGATTTTGACATCTTAACAACTGATGGCAACATTGCTTTTTACAAAAGCTGTGAAGTAACTGAATTGTTTCTGCATAGAAAAAAGGATAAGGCAACATTCAACTTCTTTACTCTGGTGGTTTATGAAGAGAAACCTTTTCATAATTCACAAGAACAATATTTAAGTAAAAAGCCGATCCGTATCGATGATGAGTATACTTTAGGATTAAAACGATTTTGGCTTTCCTTGGAAGATTCAAAAAAAACTTTTCATGCATTAAAAAATGACAATAAGTGGAATTCAAATGGAAATGATACATCACAATTCCCTGATGTAAGATCTCTACCAAAGCAGTATATTCCTGCTATAGAGGGAAACCGCCTTACTCATATTCTTAAAAATAATTTTAATAGCGGTTCATACATTTTAGAATTCTTTGATGAGGCAAAAACAAACGTAAGTTTTCTGCTAAAAATGGAGGTATTAGGAAAGCTAAATAACCTAAGCGAAGACTTAAAAAAATATGTACCTATAGATTTATCTGTGGTAAGAGACCGAATAGGAAACTTCATTTTTCAATTTCCAATTACTATTCTTAACTCTGATTCAAAAGCGTTATCTACATGGGACGGGGTAGAGTTGTATTTTTCCTGGCATCAATTAATTGCTACCCCTCCTGATTGCCTTTTACAGTTTGAAGCTACAATGGATAAAAATTACATGGGAAGCACAATCGATGAATACAATAAAAGCGGCAAACAGAAGGTTAACGTTGGTAATTTGGATCAAATAAACAAGGTCAAGATCTGGCGTAAAGAACCCAGCTTAATTCTTTCTCTTTTTTCCGGTACATATCTAAAAGGATTCGACATCCAAATGGGCTTAATCAATCCTGAACCTAGGGTGTTTGAATTGGACGGAAAAAATGTTGAAATACAAATTACTAGTAGTGATAGAAAGGGAAAGAAAAAGAAAACATCAGATTATACCAAATACATTTTCAATAATCTTTACGATGAGGAAAAAAGACAATTAGAAAGATCCCTTTCTTTTAAACAATATAAAAAGGTGAATAATGATATTGCACTAAATGATATAAGATCGCTGATAACCAAAAATGATGGAAATGGTGTTTATCTATGGGATCCCTATTTAAGAGCAAATGACATATTTAAAACATTATTTTATTCCCCAACTGCAGGGGTAAATATTAGAGCCATCGGTTCAACAAACAGTAACATTAACAAAGTTTACGAAAAACAAGGAAAAGAACCGGAGAAGATAATAGAAGAAGAAAAGTTATTATTTGAAAATCCAAAAAATAATAATCATGGACTTAAATTCGAATATAGAATGCAACATGGAATGAATGGATGGAAATTCCATGATAGATTCTTAATCTTTCCAGCAAGTGAGTTAACAAGAGCTAAGGTTTATGCCTTGGGTACCTCCGTAAATTCCTTTGGTGTGGAGCATAATATTTTACAAGAGGTTTCTCATCCTCAGCCTGTTGTTGATGCCTTTAATGAGTTATGGGATGAGTTAAATAAGTCAGAGTGTATTGTATGGAAACATCCGAGCTAATTTTATCTGAAGCAATTAAGCAAGTTCTTTCAGCTTCAATTCATGAAGAATTAGACAGCTTATTGAAATGTTTTGAGAGTAGAAGTATTGATGAGTTTTTGAACGGAGAAAAGAGTGACGAAATTAGCAACATTGATCTACAAATACACGAGCTATATAATAATACATTCCATTTAGGAACTAAAACAAAAAAACAAAGAATTATAGAGACTGCGCAAATAATCTTTACTGAAAAGGAATATTTACTGAAAGCTCTTAAAGACACCGACTTAAAAGCTGCATTGATTTTTTTAAGTGTTAATTGTTATTTGAGTAT
>DASVST010000034.1:0-3946 GCA_036387965.1 Segetibacter sp.
CTTTTTCTTTCAACGGAAAGGACACCTGGATCTTCATACAAACTTCATATAGCAAGGATGATATCAGTACTGACAGCACAATTTTCCTTCCTAAAACCTATGTGCCTGTTGCTTATCGTACAAATATTCCAGGTGAAAAGCATAGAGAGAAGGTAGATTTTGATGGAAGCAAAATAACCGCCCAAATCATTTATCCGGATTCAGTTGTTACAAAAGATCAATCTGCTGATTACCCGCTTTATAGTGTAGTAATGAGCGACGTAATAGTGCAGGCTCTTCCCTTTGCAAAAGGTGCAAAATTTGTAATCAAGGGACTTAACCCGGGTGCTCATTACAGGGGTGTTGCAACGACAACTTATGAAGTTGTAGACGAGGAAAAAGTAGACGTAGCCGGAACACATATTGACTGTTGGAAAATTTCAACAGGAAAAACTATGATGTGGTATAGTAAAAACACCCAGGAACTTATTAAACAGCAATACATATATCCAAACGGAAACGTGTGGATGAAAGTAAGAATGCTATAAGTTAGTATTTAGCCTTGACATATGTATAAGACGGCTATAGCCGTAAAAGGCAGCAACATCCTCTTTTATTGATCTCCAACAAACGCAGGCTTAATAATCGTAAGCATTATTCCAAACATTATATCTTTAGTTGGCTTTAGTCATTTCAACCTTCAGCATTCATTAGCCGCATCGAAGGGACTTTTGTGAGCACAGGATCAACTAAACTACCAACTAATTGCAGATGAAAAGAATTCATTCTATCGATATTACAAGGGGGACAGTAATGGTAATAATGGCGCTGGATCACGTACGCGACTTAATACATATAGACTCCATTACACAAAGTCCAACCAACTTAGCAACTACAACTCCAATACTGTTCTTTACAAGATGGATCACTTACTTATGTGCGCCAATATTTGTTTTTTTAGCAGGCACATCTGCATACATATCTTATCGAAAAAACAATAGTATTTCAGCAAGCAGAAGCTTTCTGCTAAAGCGCGGATTTTACCTTATACTGCTCGAGTTAATTGTAGTCAATTTTCTTATATTTTTTGATCCCGGTTATCACACCATTCTCTTTGAAGTGATTGCTGCTATCGGCTTTGGTTTTATCGTTCTCGGTTTATTACTTAATGCATCAGCAAGAACAATCGGCATCATAGGTCTTGTAATAATATTCTGCCACAACCTGTTTCCACTTATTCCTTTTACAGAAGGTTCAATGGTTAAAACTATTCTTAATCCGTTCTTTAATCCCGCTGCTTTCCCCATGTCAAACAGGGTGTTTGTTATGGCTTACCCGCCCATTCCTTGGTTAGGTATTATGCTGGTGGGTTTTGCTTCAGGAAGGCTATTCCAGTTAGCTGATGACAGACGAAAGTCGCTATTCATCAAAGTTGGACTGGCTGCAATACTCCTGTTTGTTGTTCTTCGCTATTTGAATTTTTATGGCGATTCCTTGCAATGGTCATTACAAAAAGATGGGGTATTTACTTTCCTGTCATTTATGAATGTTACCAAGTACCCGCCTTCACTTTTGTTTTGTTTGATAACCTTAGGCGTTATGTTTATCATGCTTGCATTTACAGAGCGATCTAACAACAAGCTATCGCAACTCGTTTCGGTGTATGGAAAAGTTCCGTTGTTCTACTTTCTTGCGCATTTCTTTCTTATCCATGTGATCATGCTTGCAATAATGTTCTTACAAGGTTTCTCATGGTCGCAAATGGACTTTGCTTCGGGCACCTTTGGCAGACCAAAGGGCGTGCAGAGCGGGTTAGAACTTTGGACTGTTTATTTAATTTGGATTGGTGTAGTCGCTGTCTTATATAAGCCCTGCTTTTGGTTTGGAAGATATAAATCCACACATACTCAATGGTGGTTGAAGTATACTTAGAGCAATGTTGTTAGTTAATAAGTTTAGCATCACATCTTAAAATGATCGTCACTGAAGACTATTAATCGATGTATGGCTTTGAAGCAGTAGCCTTTTTAAAATATATAGCACCGTCATAGCCCGGCCAATCTTTTGTAATTTGTATATGACTCTTTTTACCCCACTTTTTAATCCATTCAGGTTTCACACCGAGTTTATTTACTTTACCCCCATCTCCTATATCAATCCAGGCGGTGCCGGAAGCGAAAACGGTTTTTAAAGAAATGGATTTGATATTTTTATTTTCTCTCATGAAGTAAGCCATAGACTTAGAATTTTTTATACCCGATTCGGACCGGCTTATAATTTTGGCATGGAAGTCTCCCACTAGTACAATAGTTAAATGATCATTATTTAGTTGCTCTTGTATATGTATTGCCATCATGCTGTCTCTATTGTTTTTCCAGTCATCAAAACAAAAAACACTTACTCCTCGCTTTCTCATATCCATAATCAATTTAGCCATTGCCTCACTTCTACGTCCATCGCTTGCGTTGGAAGAAAAGAACCGCATGCGTTTTAAGATTGATCTATCTCCTGTTACCATAAAACTATCTATAGACGGCTGGTTAGTTGTCTCTATCTCAAGTCCAACTTTAATTTTTCTGCCACTTTTTCTTAGCTGCTTAGCAAGTAATTGAACAAAGCCTGGTGCCTCTTGTGTTCCATGCAACTCACCAACAATAAGCAATTGCTTATTATTTAAAATGGGAGCAAATTGATCTTTAATTCGGGGGAAGTAAATAATTTTAGTTTGTGCATTTGCAGTAATAAAACTGATACACATAAGAAGAGCGAAGAGCTTCATAATAAATGTTTACACAAAACAAATAAAATACAGCAAGCTAAAATTGTACTTATGAGACAACATTGTTAATGTATCCTCCAAAAGGTATCCTCTGATCCTAAACGAATACCAAGATTAAAGAACTGCTTCGGTGTACAGTGTGTAAACTTTTTAAAAGTTCGATTCATAAATGACTGATCAGTAAATCCGCTTTCATATGCAAGTGCAGTTAAATTATCTTTATGGTGGTATTTAAGTTTATGATTTACTGCGTATCGAAAGCGAACAATCATTCTATACATCTCGGGGCTCATACCTAAATTCTTTTTAAACATACGCAGAAGTGTTCGCCGTGAAAGGTTTGCTTCGACTGCAATTTCTTCAACTGTTGCACTGTTATCAACATCAGAAAGTTTGGTAATAACATTTTCTAAAACTGTAAGATCTTTAGGCTGATGTAGTTCAAGTAAAAAAGCTTCGATTAACTTAATTCTTTTGTCAGGATTGTCTTCATCAAAGCAATGTTGAATCACATTTTTCCACAAAGCCACATTGTTTGGACTAAACTCCTGGCGTTCTGCAGATGCTACTTGTATGTAGTCTTCCTTAATAAAGTGGTTAATTCCTAGAGGTTTAAAAACGATGGCTATTTTATTGATAGGGCCACTTTGCTTAACAGTATGCATGGAGCGCTGTTGCGTTAATCTAAGTAAAGGTTCCGCACTTTTTTCATATTCAACATGAAAAATATTATCGTTGAAAGAAGTGCGAACATTATTGTAGCAGGATATACAAGTATATAAATGCGGGTAAAAACTGTATTTCCTCAAAAAGTTAATGTTGTCATACTTCTCAAAGTAAATATATGCTATATGGTTTTGTAATAAGGGGTGTCTAAGTGTATAGCTTTCAAACGAATTAGACATGGGCTTTTACAAATTATTTCCTGGTTTAGCTGACAACACTTCGAATATAGTTATTCTGATAAATAAGTAGCTTTATAAATAGTCCTATATAAAACGCTGTTTACAACCCTGAAAATTGGAATGAGTAAAAAACTTAAGCTGACAAAAGATGTAACGGAAACCGAGTTTGATAATTCCTATTGGTACGCTTACGAGCTTAAAGCATTCGCAAAGCAACTTGGTATTCCTAACAGTTCTAAACTTCGAAAGGATGAACTTGAAAAACTTATTAAACAATATATTC
>DASVST010000035.1:0-9080 GCA_036387965.1 Segetibacter sp.
GGTTTGATGCCGTGAAAGCCATCAGTAATAAAAAGATACATAGTCCTGCAAGAACGAACCATGCTTTGTTTCCCCTGATGGGTTGCAATGCTGCTATGGGCTGACTTGCAACGTATTTTAGAAAGCTGATTACCCAGAACAGTAAAAAAATATTAATAAGTAAATCCCCTAACGAAGGATGAATAGCGCTCGATGCATACCATAAAGGATCAAACAACTCGAGTTTACTATAATCGAATGGAAAATCAAAGCCATAACTAATCAGGCGCAACAGAAAAACAATAGCCAAAAGAATTGCGAAGCCTTTCAACCAGCCGTGCGATTTGACTATATCGAATGCAAGGAAATTTAAAAACACAAGAAGAATGATAATAGATATTATTCTTATTGAAAGAGGAAGATTATCGTAATCAGAAAAAATGATCTCTCCTTTATTCTTTTGCTTCAGCTTGAACAAGATGTTACCATCGCCACTTTTAATTGGTATTCCTGCCCTTGATGTATCGAGATCATAACGCTTCTCCAGATCTTTGAAAGCAGCAAACTCGGTTCGCAAATACTTATTGTTCAAAAAATAATTCCACCTTATTGGTATCATTCCAATAAGCACCACTTCTTTTCCGTCTATTAAAATAGTCTGTTTAATGTATTCGAACTCACCATTAGCATAGGTGACAAAAAACTTTCCATCGTGTCTTTGCAAGTCTTCCGGTAACGGAACAACGATATTTGAATTCCAGTAGCTGAGCAAAAGGTTTCCTTGCTCGTCTTTGGTATATCCGTAAAGCTGTAGCTTTTTACTTACCTCGTATAGCCTTGGCTGTGGCTTAGATGTATCATGTAAAACATACCGAAGTGTAGTAGTATCCCTGGTAAAAGCATCAAACGTATTTTCTGATTCTTTGATGTACGTTTCAAAACGATGCTGTACTCTTGCCGGTGAGGATTTGTAAGACCAGTAATTTACAATGATAAAAGATAAAGTATATAACCAGGCGGCTATAATTATCAGGTACCCATTTTTATAAAAGCTTTTTCGTAGAGTTTGTTTCAAGATGGGTTTCTTTGTTTTTTCACCTCATTCCATATGTCATCCATTTCTTGTAACGACATATCTGCTAATTGCCTTTGTTGCTTAGCAGCTGCTTCTTCCATTAACTGGAAACGATGAATAAATTTTTTATTTGTTTTCTCTAAAACACCTTCGGCATCGATCTGCAAAAACCGTGCATAATTAACAAGGCTAAACAAAACATCACCAAACTCCTCTTCAACATGTTGTTGGTTGTTTTCTCCAACAGCTTCCTGTAATTCAGCTATCTCCTCTTCTACCTTTTTCCACACATCTTCTTTATTCTCCCATTCAAATCCAACTTGCTTTGCTTTCTCCTGTATGCGTGTTGCTTTTACAATTGCCGGCAAAGACGGTGGCACACCACCAAGCACAGACTTCTTACCTTCTTTAAGTTTTATCTGCTCCCAATTTTTCTTTACATCTTCTTCATTATTTGCAATTACGTCACCATAAATATGAGGGTGACGTGATATTAGTTTTGCACTAACTCCTTCCATCACGTCAGTTAATGTAAATTGATTTTGTTCTGTACCAATCTTTGCATAAAATAAAATATGCAGCATCAGGTCTCCAAGTTCTTCTTTTATGCCTTTCCAGTCATGCTCTGTAATTGCATCGGTAAGCTCGTATGTTTCTTCTAAGGTAAGTGGTCGCAAAGTGTCAATAGTCTGCTTTTTATCCCACGGGCATTTTTCCCTTAACTCATCCATAATGGAAACGAGTTTCACAAATGATTTATCTATCGTAGACATAGTTGATTAAATTGTAAAGGCAGAAAAAATAAAGAAGAACATAAATAGAAACGACATCACAACAGACGAAATGAAAAACAAAAGAATATACTTAAAGATAGTTTTAGATCTGGATTGCCCATAAAACTTACGCATCGACTTATATATGTACCACAACATATAAATAGCTACAATAAAGTCTACATAATCCAGCCATCCCATGTAAGGGAGTTCTTCTAATTTACTAACAGTTAAATTGATAAATATGAAAAAGAACATTGCGCAGTATAGGTGTATCGAATAGATAACATGATCAACGTAATAATATTTTTTTGTTCTGCGGATGTAAAGCAGTTGTAACAATAGCGCAAACAGTGGAAGTGAAACAAATAACATCTGCGGGAAGCTATGGAAAAACTTGTCTAAAAGCTTATTCAATATCACGCGGGTATCCCTTCCATACTTATCAAAAACTTTGAGCTTTTGTATCGCGATTCTTCGTTCGATCCAGTTATCTTTTTTACCAGGTGGAAGTGTTGCCTGCAGTGAATCGTATTGTTGGGGTGTGCTGTATTTATCGGGCTTTAGATCAATAGCATCTATTTTAAAATAGTTTAGACTGCCAAGGTTAGTCGTATCTGTTTTTAATCTTTCTTCGTCCGTCTGTAAAAGAACAATTTGGCTTCTGATAAGGCTTTTGAGTGACGGGGTCAGCTCAGGATTATTAAGAGCCTTTTCCAGAGCCTGCTTTTTTTTATTGATTTTGTTTTGAACTTCCACAACTGTTTTATCTTCTACGTTTGTCTTAATTGAATCTTCTGGTTTTACAATTGAAAAGAAAAACAGGAAAAAAAATGCTGAAATAAAAATGTACATGCGGATGGGATTCAGATAACGCATTCTTCTGCCGTTCATATATTCCAACGAGAGAAACCCCGGCTTAAATAATAGGAGTTTAAGGGTACTAAAAAAGTTTCCATCAAAATGTGTGAGATCGTAAATAAAATGTGTGACTAATTCCCAGAAGGTCTCCTTTGGCTCAACATTTTGTTGCCCGCAAAGATGGCAATACCTCCCCTGAACTATTACACCACAGTTGAGGCAATCTTTTTCTTTCCTTTCTGGACGATGAGACACTTTATAAAATTTTCACTAAAATACATACAAAGAAAGTATATAATAGTACCTGCTTATGTTTTGATTAACAGATATGCTGTTATTTTTGGTATATAAGTCAGTATCATGAAAAAACTTTTTACCATTGGTGTTTTGCTTTTGATTGTATCGCAAAGTATAGGTCAATATTATTACAGCGATATTATTGGTACGCAGCAAACAAATCAACAATATAAAACGCTGATTGCTCACCAGCTAAAGAAAATAAGTGCTACCAGCTATGAAGGCAATAACCAACCTACATCTGATTTTTTGCTCGACCAGGTGATTGATAATAATAAACAACAAGTTATCACCCGCTCTAAATCTCCAACTAACGGCGAGTCATATTTTATAAGCACTTATTTACATAACAAGCTTTCTAAAACAGTAGATAGCAGCAACAGTGCAATTAATACTGTGCAATATCAATACGAAAAAGACGGTAAAATAAAATCCATCAGCTCTATAAATAAAGATTTCGACGGAACATTAAGAAGCAACGAGGTGCATACCTGGTTTTATAATACTGCAGGACAGCCTGAGAAAATGCTTAGAATAAAAAACAATCTTGATACAACGTACGTAAGTTTTACATATGATGAAGCCGGAAACATTGCCGAAGAAACCTGGAGGAGAAAGAATAGGGTGCAAGAAACTTACTACTATTACTATAATCCAAAGAATCAACTGACGGATATTGTAAGGTATAGCAAAAAGGCAAAACGTATGCTGCCTGACTTTATACTTGAATATGATGAAAAAGGAAGGGTGATGCAAATGACACAAACCCAAAGTGCCAGTGCTAATTACCTCGTATGGAGGTATGTTTACAACACCAATGGGTTAAAAGAGAAGGAAATGGTGTATAATAAACAAAAGGAATTTTTAGGTAGAATTGAATACAGCTATCAGTAGAGGTTCAATCTCTATTTAAATTTTGCATTTTAACTCAAGCAGTTATGTTGATGTAGAGACTGTTTGGTCGATTATGGCACAATTTCTGATATTGGTGTGATAATCGACGTTTCTAACCCAATATTAGAACATGAAACCCTATATGAAATACCTGTTAACAATCACCATTTTTTTACTCAGTTCCCATTTATATGCCCAGCCTGGTTTAAATGTACAGAACCGCATTAACTCGAAAGTTCAGACCCGCGTTACTGGAAAAGTAGTATCAAATGCCACTTCAAAAGCTGCGGCTACAGCTTCTCAGAAAGCTTCTCAAAAAGCTGCTGAGGCTACCAAAAAGAGCGCTACTAAAGCAAGTACAGTTATAACTACCGATGTACAATCAAGTACTAAAACTGCTCCCAAAGGAAAAAATGATGAGTAAGAAGCGAGCATAGCAACTCATCTGGCCTGATTTTTAAGAAGAAAGAATTGGATAGAACATTAAATCTATTACATGAAAACTGCCAGCCAATTACTAATCGTGGCTTTAATATTAAGCTTACCGTTCTCAGTTTTTTCTCAAAACGATACAAGTACACCGCGGACTAATGTATTTACTGCAGGAGTAAACTACCAGTCAAGGTTACATTATTTTGGCAGAACTGATAGCCTTGAAAGTAAGGGAATGTTTGGCTCAATAGGTTACGAGTTAAAGCAGGGATTTTATACAAATGCAAACTTCATCTTCGTAAATAACGCATCTACTTCGTTTGATTATACAGGTAGTGTAATAGAAGCCGGTTATAAATTTCCTGCATCAAGAAACTTTTCAGGAAATATAGCATACAGTCACTTTTTATATAAAGAAAGCAGCCAGCTTGTTCAGTCATCAGTAAAATCGCAGGCAGAAATTAACCTTGCATATAATAATAAGATCGTCAATGTAAATGCCGGAGCCGATGCTAAGTTTAGTGACAAAACTGACTTTGGTTTAACAGCTGGATTAGATCGTCTTTTCATATATCTTATTCCGGGAACTTCGAATGCAATTGCAATCAATCCTTCTTTTTATACGTATGCGGGGAGCCAAAGTTTTACGCAAACATATTATGAGAAGAAAAAGAAAGTCAATGTTCTAGGACTTCCTATTGGAAATGGTAATGGAAATCAGAATGGCGAATTAGTATCTGAAGAAGTAAAACGCTTCACTGTACTTGCACATGAGTTTTCTCTACCTGTTGTTTTTGTAGCAGGAAAATTTAATGCGTCATTTACAGGATCTTATGTTATGCCGCAAAATCTTGTAACAGTGGCTAATCGACCCGACCTTACAGAAAACGGCAGAAACATGTTCTATTTTACAGCAGGAATTGGAGTGAGATTATAAAATTAGACCAATTCCAGGACAACATCGTCTTGTTCAACAAATACCCCTTCAGTTAGCAAAACTCCTTTCACTGCTCCATCTCTTGAGGCTACAATCGTAGATTCCATTTTCATTGCTTCAATGGTAAAGAGAGCAGTATTCTTTTCAATCAGGTCTCCTTCTTTCACTAAGATTCTTGATAGTTTTCCTTGCAGAGGAGCGCCAACTTCATTAGCTGAAGTAACTTTTTTATTGGTCTTTTTTGTAGTGGTAAAGCTTTTATCTTTTACCTCAATCGAACGGGTTTGACCATTCAGTTTGAAGAACACATGCTTAATTCCATCTTCATCAGTTTCACTTGTATAAAGCATTTTCACGAGGATACTTTTACCTGGTGCCAGTTCTATTAGCGTTTCTTCATTTGCTTTCAGTCCAAAGAAAAAGGCTGTTGTAGGTATATAATACAGATCACCAAACTCTAACTTGTGCAGGTGATATTCATCGAACACTTTTGGATAAAATAGTGAAGAAAGTAAATCAAGAAAAGTATAATTGTTGCCATACTTTTCTTTGAAGCTTTCAAAAGCCTGATCGAAATTTATTGCCTTTAAATGAGCGTTTGGTCTTTCAGAATAGGCATTCTCTTTTTTAAGAATAATGTCTGATAAGTCCTTTGGAAGTCCACCTGGTGTTTGTCCTAAGTCGCCTTTAAATAATCCAATAACAGAATCCGGAAACGAGATGTTATCTCCTCTTTCGAAAATATCTTTTTCTGAATAACCATTGGCAGTCATAAACAAAGCCATATCTCCTACTACTTTCGATGATGGTGTTACTTTTACAATATCACCAAACATTTTATTTACCACTACATAGTTTTGTTTGATCTCGTGAAACTTATCTTCTAACCCTAGGCTTCTTGCCTGAGGACGAAGATTTGAATACTGTCCTCCCGGAATTTCATGATCAAATACTTCGGCTGTTCCTGCTTTTAATTCTGATTCAAATGGATAATAATATTCCCTTACATCTTCCCAATAGTTCGATAGTTCGTTAAGCTTGTTAAGGTCTATTTTTAATTCTCTTTCATGCCCCTTAAGCATTGCAACAATAGAATTAAAGTTGGGTTGAGAAGTAAGGCCAGACATAGAGGCTAAAGCAACATCAACTACATCAACACCAGCTTCTATCGCATTCAAATAGGTCGCTGCCTGTATAGAAGAAGTGTCATGCGTATGCAGATGGATTGGAATATTTATAGCTTTCTTTAATTCCGTTATGAGGGTTTTTGCCTGCATAGGTTTTAGCAGACCTGCCATGTCTTTAATCGCCAGAATATGCGCTCCTGCATCTTCTAATTGCCTGGCAAGATCAAGATAGTATTGCAAGTTGAACTTGTGACTCTTTGAATCATCTAGAAAATCTCCTGTATAGCAAATACAAGCCTCAGCTAAACCTTCTGTTCGTTCACGCACAGCATTTATACTCACCTTCATTCCCTCTAACCAATTAAGTGAATCGAATATTCTAAAAATGTCGATTCCACTTTTCCATGAGCTTTCTATGAACTTTTCTACAAGGTTATCAGGATACGCTGTATACCCAACAGCATTCGATCCGCGAATCAACATTTGGAAAAGGATGTTGGGTATCTTCTCTCTCAACAGATGCAACCGCTCCCATGGATCTTCATGTAAAAAACGCAGTGCAACATCAAACGTGGCACCACCCCACATCTCAAGCGAAAATATTTCCGGATGATTTTTGGAAACTGCTTCTGCTACTTTAAGCATATCGGTCGTTCTCACCCTCGTAGCTAACAAAGATTGATGTGCATCACGGAAAGTAGTATCAGTATAATGAATGCTTTTCTCATCCTTTAGCCATTGAACAAACTTATCTCTGCCCAACTCAATAAGCTTATCTTTTGTTCCCTTTGGTGTAGACTGGTATTTCTCATAATCAGGAATAATGGGCGTTCTGAATTGTACAGCGGGATCTGTTTTAGAAACATCAGGGTTACCATTCACAATAACCTCTGCTATGTATTTTAAAACTTTTGTTCCCCTGTCCTGCCGCTCTGCAAGTTGAAATAACTCTGGATGGTTATCGATAAAATCTACTGTAGCATCGCCACTTTTAAAAGTTGGATTTTGTAGTACATTTTCAAGAAAAAGAATATTTGTGTTGACACCACGAATTCTAAATTCACGAAGTGTTCTAACTAAGCGGTCACAGCTTTCAGATAGATTTCTTCCTGAGGCTGTTATTTTAACAAGCAGCGAATCGAAGAAAGGTGAGATGCTTACGCCGGGATATGAACTTCCTTCGTCTAATCTGATACCCGGACCACCTGCATTTCTGTAAGCTATCAAAGTTCCATAATCTGGCTTAAAGTTATTAGACGCATCTTCTGTTGTAACACGGCATTGGATGGCTACTCCCCAACTTGTTATCTGTGCCTGCGATTGCAGATTAATTTCAGGATCAGTAAGCCTTATATTCTGTGCTACAAGTAACTGAGATTTTACAATATCAATTCCGGTTATTGCTTCTGTTACAGTATGCTCAACCTGTATACGAGGGTTTACTTCAATGAAAAAAATGTTTTCTTTCCTATCAACTAAAAACTCTACTGTGCCTACGTTATTATAGTTAACCTGCTTACATATCCTGATCGCGTAATCATATAACTTTTGTTTCGTTGAATCTCTTAAGGAAGTGGCAGGAGCCATTTCTACCACCTTCTGGAAGCGCCTTTGAACTGAACAATCTCTCTCAAACAAATGCAAAAGGTTACCGTGATTATCACCTAAAATCTGCACCTCAATGTGCTTTGGTGATTCTATGAATTTCTCCAGGAATATTGAATCATTACCAAATGCCACCCGTGCTTCATTGCCTGCTTCAATTATGCATTTTTCCAACTCCTGTTCATCTTTTACCACACGCATTCCTCTACCACCGCCACCGGCTGCCGCTTTTATCATTATGGGGTAACCAATTCTTTCAGCTTCAACCTTAGCTTGCTGAATTTCTGAAGCGTTAACTTCTGCATCTTCTATCAAAGGAACGCCAGCTAAACGGGCAATCTTTTTTGCTGCAATTTTATCGCCCAACTGCCCCATAACCTGCGAAGTTGGACCGACGAAAATTATACCTTCTTCTTCGCATCGCTTTACAAAAGTTGCATTTTCTGATAGGAAGCCATAACCCGGATGAATAGCATCTATGCCTTGCCGTTTTGCTACTTTTATTATTTGTTCAATATTGAGGTAAGGCTTTAAAGGATCATCATTCTTACCTATCTGGTAAGCTTCGTCCGCCTTGTACCGGTGTAAAGAATAACGGTCTTCATAAGTATATACAGCTACGGTTTTTATATTTAACTCAGTTGCCGCCCTAAGTACTCGTATGGCTATTTCGCCTCTATTTGCAACTAACAGTTTTTTAATTGGCATACAGCTGTTTTAATTGAAGATCTGGTTGGTTGTATTCACTGACAGAAGTTAAAAAATCTTGCCACTAAATACATTTTTAGCAAATTATGCAATTCTATTATTTTAATGTTATTTCGACCATGCGAATTACTTCCACAAACAGTTAAGAATAACCATATTAATGGGGAATGAAGGTGGCTTTTTACATAATAAAAACAGTGCATAGCATTTGCATTACTATAGCAAAGCAATAACATGTCGGATAAAGTAAAACTCAATGATATACAGATGCTCTCTGAAGAGCGTTTTACGTTAAAGAATGTAAGTTATAATGTAAAGAAGAAAGATGGCACCTGGGAAAAGCAAACAAGAGAGGTGTATGATCATGGAAATGGAGTAACAGTACTGCTCTT
>DASVST010000036.1:0-2352 GCA_036387965.1 Segetibacter sp.
AGAATATTCATTAGATTTTGCGAGAAAGTATAAAGCCGATGAAGTTATCTCTTTAACTGAAACATGGGAGGTGGCTAACAAAGTTGCAGAGTTAACGGGTAACGCTTTTTGCTCACGAGTAATTGAAGCAACCGGTAAACAGGAAGCAATTGATATAGCTACGGAAATAGTTGCTGAAGGCGGGAAAATGATAATCGCCGGATATCACCAGGATGGTTATCGCCAGGTAAATATGCAGAAGTGGAATTGGAAAGGTATTGATGTGATCAATGCACATGAGAGAAAACAGGAGCGGTATTTACATGGAATGAAAAATGCAGTAGATGCAGTTGCAAACGGTATAATAGATCCATCGTTGCTTTATACAGATATACTTTCCTTAAGTGAATTGAACAAAGGCTTTGAGAAAACTTCATCCCGTCCGGATGGTTTTATGAAGGCACTTATAAAAATTTAAATGTGGAACCAGCAGATATAATCGTAAAACCAAAACTTGCCTTTGTTGGTCTTGGTTGGATTGGCAGAAACAGGTTGCAAGCTGCAGTTGATAGCGGTTTTGCCGACATCATTATGCTCACCGATCCCTCGGAAGCTTGTATAACCGAAGGACTTGCAATTGCGCAGGGAAGCATAGCTGTTTCTTCTTACAAAGATGTGTTGGAGCATCCTGAAATAAATGGTGTTGTTATTGCGACGCCAAGCGGCATGCATAAAGAGCAGGCAATACAAGCCTTTAAAAAAGATAAAGCTGTTTTTTGCCAAAAGCCGCTCAGCAGAACTTCTGCTGATGTAAGTAAAGTGATTGAAACTGCACGTAAGGCAAACCGATTGTTAGGTGTTGACTTTTGCTATCGATATATAGCCGCGTTTCAAATGATCACTCATCACATTCGTTCAGGTGAGTTGGGGAAAATCTTTGCAGTTGATCTTAAATTTCACAACGCATACGGACCAGATAAGCCTTGGTTTTATGATATAAATTCTTCAGGTGGAGGATGTGTGCTCGACCTTGGCATTCATATGATTGATCTTATGTTTTATGCGTTAGATTTCCCGGAAGTAAAAAAACTAAGAAGCAGGTTGTACTCAAAAGGTGTAAGAGCAAAGGAAACCGAGGTAGAAGATTATGCAAATGTGTTGATGGACTTGGGTAACGATGCAACTGCAACCTTATCCTGCTCATGGAACTTGCAGGCAGGCGCTGAAGCTGTTATCGAAGCAACGTTCTATGGCACAAATGGAGCTGTTGCTTTAAAGAATATCAATGGGTCTTTTTACGATTTTCAGGCGGTAAGATATTGGGGCACTAAGACCGAGATCATAGCTCATCCACCGGATGCATGGGGCGGCAGAGCATTGATAAGATGGATCAGAAACCTTGGAGCAGATACGGGATTCAATAAAGAAGCTGAATGCTACTTACCATCAGCAGAGGTGATAGATAAAATATATGGACGATTGTAATCAACGTGATGGTTTTAAAGTACTGATGACCGCCGACACTGTCGGTGGCGTATGGACGTATTGCATTGAATTATGTAACGCGTTGCAGAAATATAACGTGGAATTTCATCTTGTTACAATGGGGGCAAAAATGAAGCAGTGGCAGCTTCATGAAATTGAAGATTTAGACAATGTTCAGGTTTACGAAACAGAATGCAAGCTTGAATGGATGCAGGCTCCATGGGATGATGTAGAGCAATCAAGTAAGTTTCTGTTGGAGTTGGAAGAAAGAGCTCAACCTAATCTAATTCATCTGAATAGTTTCACATACGGCTCATTGCCTTTCAAATCACCCAAAATTACTGTTGCACATTCTGATGTTTTTTCATGGTGGAAGCAGGTGTTAGATGATGAACCATCTTCGGATTGGAATGAATATTACCAAAGAGTGAAGGAAAGTTTACAGCAGACGGATCATATCATTGCTCCTTCAAATACAATGAAGGCTTTTATCAATGAGATCTATAAGCCACAAACAAAGAGCACAACCATTTATAATTCGCGAAGCAGCAAAATCTTCTATAGAAAAGACAAACAACCATACATCTTCTCAATGGGCAGAATATGGGATGAAGGAAAAAATATAAAACTTTTGATTGAAGCTGCTTCAAAGATTAAGTGTGAAATAAGAATTGCAGGGGATAATACTTTTGAAACGGATTCATTAGAAATCAACGGATCGAATATTACCTTCCTTGGAAAACTTAACACCACGGAGATAGCAAGAGAACTATCTAAAGCATCGATATATGTTCTTCCAGCTAAGTATGAGCCGTTTGGTTTATCTGCACTTGAGGCAGCGTTATCAGGTTGCGCTTTGGTGCTTGGTGATATTGATTCTCTAAAAGA
>DASVST010000037.1:0-3452 GCA_036387965.1 Segetibacter sp.
GTAGATTAAGAGTGTACGGACGCTACAACATCGGCTTGACCAACATCAACGATATCGATGAAAAAGACAAGTGGAAGAATCAACAAATTCAACTTGGATTAGGAGTAAAATTATAATTCAGAAAAAATATTTAAGTGAGCATTCTTCAAAGAGTGCTCACTTTTTTATGTCAATTTGCATCAAAGTCTACATTTGCCTCCCTTGGCATCAATATTGACCTAAAACATAAAACTAAATATATCGCCGGGCTATTGCGTTCTGGTGACAATTTGTCTCCGAAAATTAGAATATGATTGAAAAGAATTTTTTATTAAAAACAGAAGACGACACCGATTTTATACCGATCATTCCACTGAACGAAACTGATAACGACAACGATAAAATAACCAGCGTTCCCAATGATCTTCCTGTTCTGCCATTACGGAATACAGTATTATTTCCAGGTGTAGTACTCCCCATAACTGTTGGAAGAGATAAAAGCATAAAGGCTGTTAATGATGCATATAAGGCTGATAAACTAATCGGTGTTTTAGCACAAAAAGACAGCACAATTGAAGATCCTGAGATTGAAGACCTCTGCGGAATTGGAACAATAGCAAAAATAGTTAAGCTTATAAAAATGCCGGATGGTGGCACAACAATAATCATCCAGGGAAAGAAGAGATTTTTACTTAACCAGATTACAACTGACGAGCCGTATTTTAAAGCAAATGTGTCTTTGGTTGACGATGATGTTATACCCACGGATGAGAACTTTGCTGCCATAGTAAGTAATATTAAAGACCTCGCTTCGCAGATAGTACAGATGTCGCCTAATATGCCGACAGAGGCATCTATCATCCTAAAGAATATTGAGAATCCTTCGTTCTTAATAAATTTCGTAAGTAGTAATTTAAATAGTGAGTTGGGAGAGAAGCAGCGCCTTCTGGAACTTGATGATGTGAGCCAAAGAGCAGAAGAGCTTATGCAAATTCTGCAGAAAGAGTTACAGTTTGCTGAACTTAAAAACAAGGTTACCAATAAGACACGAACTGAACTCGATAAGCAACAAAGAGAATACTTTCTTCAACAGCAATTGAAGAGTATCAAAGATGAGTTAGGCGGAGATATCAATGACAGGGAAGTTGCTGACATGAGAAAAAAAGCCGAAGGCAAAAAATGGCCTGAAGCCGCAAAAAACATGTTTAAAAATGGTATAGAAAAATTAGAGAGAATGCATCCAAGCACTCCCGATTATTCTGTCGTTTACAATCACCTCGATCTGTTGCTCGATCTTCCATGGGATGAGGTTACAAATTCAACATATGATCTTAAGAAAGCAAAAAAGGTTTTAGATGATGATCATTATGGAATGGGGAAAATAAAGGAGCGTATTCTTGAATACCTCGCCGTTCTTAAGTTGAAGGGCGATATGAAGAGCCCGATCTTATGTTTTATCGGCCCTCCCGGGATCGGAAAAACATCTTTAGGGAAAAGTATAGCTCACGCGGTTGACAGAAAGTATGTGCGGGTTAGTTTGGGCGGATTACATGATGAAAGTGAAATACGTGGACACCGTAAAACTTACATTGGTGCAATGCCTGGTCGTATCATCCAGAACATACGGAAAGTAAAAAGCAGCAACCCAGTAATGATTCTTGATGAGATCGATAAAATTGGCGCTGATCATCGGGGCGATCCAAGTAGTGCCTTGTTAGAAGTTTTAGATCCTGAGCAAAACAATACTTTTTACGATAATTACTTAGAGTTGGAATATGATTTAAGTAAGGTATTATTCATTGCAACTGCAAATAACATCAACCAAATTCAACCTGCGTTAAGAGACAGACTTGAAATAATTGATCTTAGCGGATATGCAATCGAAGAGAAAGCTGAAATTGCTAAAAGACATCTAATTCCAAAGCAACTTGAAGCACATGGATTAGGCAAAACCAAATTCAAGATTGCTGATAAGGTTCTCGAAAAAGTGATTGAAAATTATACAAGAGAAAGTGGTGTAAGGGAGCTTGACAGGCAACTCGCTTCAATAATGAGAAACCTTGCCAAGGAGATGGCAACCAAAGGAAAGATCAAGCCTACGTTAACCACAGCTGATGTACAAAGAATTCTTGGTGCACCACGTTACAGCAATGAGATTTACAAAATGGCAAACATGGCCGGAGTTGCTGTTGGCCTTGCATGGACGTACGTTGGTGGTGATATCCTTTTTATAGAAACTATTTTAAGTGAAGGAAAAGGTGAGTTGAAGTTAACAGGTAACCTGGGAAATGTGATGAAAGAAAGTGCATCAACAGCGCTGAGTTATTTACAGGCTAATGCAAAGAAATATGGTTTAGATCCTGATGTGATAAATAAGAAAAACATTCACATACACGTACCGGAAGGTGCAACTCCCAAGGATGGGCCAAGTGCCGGAATAACAATGCTAACCTCGCTTACAAGTGCTTTTACAGGAAGAAGGGTTAAGCCCTACCTTGCTATGACTGGAGAAATAACTTTGCGGGGACAAGTGCTGCCCGTTGGTGGAATAAAAGAAAAAGTTCTTGCTGCTAAGCGATCTGGTTTGAAAGAGATTGTGATGTGCTGGCAAAACGAAAAAGATGTTAGTGAAATAGATAGCACTTTTATCAAAGGGGTTACTTTTCATTATGTAAAAACAATGCACCAGGTACTCGAGCTCGCATTAGTACCTTAGTATGAAAATCGTCATAAATTATTTAAACCTCCTGCATGGGAGGTTTTTTTATGCTGCTTCATTATCTTCACCACATATGCAGCAAACTAACTGTTTAAATTGCGGAGATGAGTTACCAGAAGGAAAAAACTTTTGTGCAAGCTGCGGACAGAAAACAGAAACTCACCGTTTAACGCTGCACGAAATCTTGCATGAAGCGCTCCATGCAATAACACATGCAGATAAAGGTTTTTTTTACCTGGTCAAAGAGCTTGCAATCAGACCAGGTGCAGTTGCGAGAGAATATATAGAAGGGCGAAGAAAAAGGTACTTTAACCCTTACAGCTTTTTAGTTATTGTGACAGGTGTGCTTGTATTGGTATCCTCAAATCTTCGCATATTCGGTTATTCAAGTTCTGAACAGCCGAAACTGAACATCACGAAAGGATCACCACAGGAGATCGAAGCTAAAAAAGCATTCCTAAAGAGAACTGCACAATTCACTGACTTTGTAAATAACCATTCTAATATTGTCCTGTTTATCAGTACACCTTTTCTGGCTTTCATGTTCTGGCTCATGTACAAGAAGAAAAAGCTGTTTTATGCAGAACATTTAACAGCCATGGTATTCTTCAATTCCTTTTTGATGATCGCCACTGCACTAATCTTTGCTCCACTAATTTATATTACAAGAAATCAACACATGTATGGCACATGGCTTTCACTAATGCTTCTAACACATGTGCTGTATTTTGCTTATGCTTATAAGCAGCTATTT
>DASVST010000038.1:0-1501 GCA_036387965.1 Segetibacter sp.
GTGTACAATGTCAAAATTCCCGTCTTTGCTCCAAGGGTCCAGTTTGTCTGCATTGACTCCGGCATCCTGAACAGCTTTCAATGTACTTAACATGTGAATTTCAAAACCACCGTATGCAAAACAATGCGGTTGGTTTTGAACAAATTTTACCTTCATAATCAATACAGGGACATTAGTTTTTGAAATTTTGACTCAACAGCATTCTTAGAAAAAAAACGTTCATATGCAATTAAGTGCTTCTGAGTTTGTTTTGACTTGTTATTTCTCAAATGCATTAGAAGGTCATCGAGATGACTTAAATCATTTTCATCAACTACATATTTTAAATTATTCTTTTTAAAAAATGCAACAATCGAACTGCATGAAGGACCTACAACCAGCAATGATTTGCCATATTGTATGATTTCAGCAATCTTTTGTGGAAAAGAACTTGCAACTATGGATTTATCTTCCTCAATAAAAGAGTAAGGAATAACAAAACAATCACAATTGATGTAAATATCTTTTAGATCATCTCGATTCTCAACTCTTGAATATCTTACATACTCCTCATTAAAACCGAGTTGTTTAAAATATGCGTAGCTGGAATAAGTTTGTATTACAAGTTCGAATTGTCCATCGAGCAATTTATTTTGCTTCTCAAGTATACTCGCTATTTTTATTAACGTTGAGTTATATAGAAAACTTAATCCCCCTGTAAAAAGCAAAGTAAATTTTTCTCTGCCAATTCGCTTTCCAGGGAGGACTTCTCTTTTAGAAAAAGTTGGCAACAGAACAAGGCTATCTTTCTTATATCGTTTCAAATAATTTTGTCGGAGGCCTTCACTGATTGTTATTATATAATCAGCTCTTTTGAAGCAGAGTGGTAACAGTAGTCGTATTATAAACAATTCAACCGTTCTTTTCAGTTTTTTGTTAATCAGCTCTAAATCATCAACTATATAAAGTCCAAACTTAGCTCTTGAGTTAGAGGCAGATGCTAAAAGAAATTTCCAGAGTGGTTTGGAACTAGTTCCTATCACCGATATAACCAGATCGTTATCCTTTATCTGTTTTCGTACCTTTTTCAATTTGAACAAAAAGTAAAAAGAGCTTACAAGGTTCTTAATGAGTGACGTTTTATTCCTTTGAAAAAAAGCAGACGCAAATTCGTCATATATGAAGGTTTTAGAACCTGAATTATCGTCTCTAATTTCTGCAGCAGTAACGGAAGGCGCCGAATTCGTAGATGTTATAATGGCAATGTTCTTTCCTTTTAAAGAAGATATGACATTAAATAATAAAACAGAGATGCCTGAGCCTTTAGATTTTAAAGGAGGATCGTCAGATAGGAAGATGATATTTCTGTCACCGTTTGCAAAAGACATTCGCTAATTGATTGAGTCAGGTAAATGATTCAAGTTAAAACAGGCTCTGTTAGCTTCGACATCACGAAGAACCTTTTGGCTAATGGGCTTTTGGTGTATAACTACCAAAAGGAGAAGCTACAGATTCCGCAGGT
>DASVST010000039.1:0-1698 GCA_036387965.1 Segetibacter sp.
AATTATAACGAAGCAACGATGGGATACGTTGGCAACTCGAATGTGCAATACGGAATATATACAAATCGTTCATGGAGTAAGCCGCACCTGGTTACTTACCAGGAAAGTCATGATGAGGAAAGATTAATGTATAAAAACGTAAACTTCGGAAATTCATCAGGTTCGTACAATGTAAAAGATACAAGTACAGCTTTGGCACGTAATGGAATGGCTACCGCATTTTGGGCAATGACCCCTGCTCCTAAAATGTTATGGCAGTTTGGTGAGTTAGGATATTCCTATTCAATTAATACATGCGAAAACGGTAGTATTAGCAATGATTGCAGGCTTAGTCCTAAACCGGCGCGTTGGGACTATTTAAACAACCCTAACCGGGTGGCGCTTTTTAACGTCTATTCAAAATTATTCAAGCTTCGAAATGTTCCTAAATACTTGCCAACATTTACTACTGGCACTGTAGAGTACGACCTGGGAGGTGCGTTTAAATGGCTAAAAGTTAGTTCTGATTCTTTAAAAATTCTGGTAGTCGGGAATTTTGACGTAATCGCCTTAACAGGCGCTGTAACCTTCCAAAACGCGGGAGTATGGTATAACTATTTAACGGGTGGTACCAGAACAGCAACAGGCAGCGCCGAAAGTATGACACTGCAACCGGGCGAGTACTATGTGTTTGTTAACCAAAACGTCGACAGTGTGCAGCAGGTCTTGCTCCCTCTGAAGCTGATTGGTTTTGATGGAAAACGCACCATTGAGAATATCTCTATTACCTGGTCGTCACTAAACGAAGTTGATGTAGAGAAATTTGTAATAGAGCGTTCTTTGAATGGTAGTGATTTTACTGTGGTTAGCACTGTTACAGCTGCAGACAGATCAACAGGACAAACAGATTATTACTATACTGACAAAGATCCTGATGTGCTAACTCGCCCGGAGAAAATATATTACCGTTTGAAGATGTACGATAAAGATGGGGAATTCACCTATTCAAAAATTATAACAATCAGTCCGTTTGCAGGTAATAGCCAGTTTAAGGTTTATCCTAACCCGGTTCATGGTTCAATTATTTATTTGCAGATTAATGAAATATTTGGTTTGAAAATGGAGATTAAAATTGAAGACATAAGCGGAAGATTACATAATAAGTATATGGTGACGGGAAACAACAGCAATCGGAACGTTCCTGTAGATGTAAGCCGGTTAAGTAGCGGGGTCTATCGTCTTAAAGTAAAAACTTCAAATAGCACATATGTCCGGCAGTTCATTGTTCAACATTAGTTTTCAGAACGGGGAATTTTTTAATCGCTTTGCTTCTGTGCATCGTTCCTTTAAAACTATTGTCTTATAATAGCTACAATTGGAAACAGCGAGTAGGGTAACAATTATTTTTTAACGCAATAATGCTTCTCTCAATACGCTTGAAATCTTTTAAACTTTAGAAGTATGATAATGAAACATTTACTTTATGCGTTTGTCCTGACCTTAATTCTTTCTGCAGGAGAAGTGTTTGCACAGGAAAGAGTAGTTACCGGAAGGGTGACGGATACCATAGGAGGACCGGTGGCAAATGCATCGGTTGTAATAAAAGGGGCAAGGAACGGAACGCAAACATCTGCGGACGGTGCTTTTTCATTAAGAGTACCTGCAACAGCTACTACGTTAACTATTAGTTCGATAGGTTTTGGAAGTCAGGATGTGGCA
>DASVST010000040.1:0-2161 GCA_036387965.1 Segetibacter sp.
ACCGGGTAACAACCGCATGTTTAAAAGCAGTAAAAAATTTAAAGAAGAAAATACCTAATCTTGGATTTACAGGTTTTACTAATACAAATTTTGGAGACTTATTTTCACCCACACTTACAGTAGTTCGCCAGCCAGCATTTGAGATCGGTGAAGTGGCAACTGAACTATTATTAAGTCTAATAGAGGCCAAACGACCTGTAGAAGAGTTTACCAATAAAGTTTTAGATACTGAACTTATTATACGGGAATCGTCTATTAAAAATGCCTGATCTTATCTTATGTCGCTGATGTTAACTGCATCCATATCAGTGAAGTCCTTGTTCTCTCCTGCCATACCCCAGATGAACGAATAATTTGACGTTCCGCAACCTGAATGTATTGACCATGGCGGTGATACAACTGCCTCGTAATTAGCAACCAACAAATGACGCGTTTGCTGAGGATGTCCCATGATATGAAAAACCCTGTGTTCTTGTTTTACATCGAAGTAAAAGTAAGCTTCCATGCGCCTGTCGTGAGTATGTGACGGCATTGTATTCCACACTGATCCATTCTTTAAAACAGTTAAGCCCATTACTAGTTGGCAACTTTCTATACCGTCATTATGTATGTATTTATAGATGGTTCTTTCATTAGCTGTTTCTACGCTTCCTAAATTTACCGGCGATGCTTCTTCTTTAGTCATCAGCCTGTTTTTAAATGAATGATGAGCGGGGCAACTTAAGAGAAAGAATACGGCAGGCTCGTTTGCATCTTCACTCGAAAAAGAAACGTCAGTTGTACCCTTGGCTAAATAAAGACAATCAAGCTTTGAGAGGGGAAATGATTCGTCACCAGCCTTTACAGTTCCATTGCCAGCAACATTTATAATTCCTATTTCTCTTCTTTCAAGAAATGATTCTGCTCTTAACTCGGGATCGTTTGGCAACTCAACTTTTTTAGAGATCGGCATAACTCCGCCAATAATCATTCTATCGTAATGAGTATAAACCAATGTACATTCATCAGCTTTTGCTAAACCCTGCAATAAAAAATTATCTCGTAAAGCTTCTGTGTTCATCAACACGGCTTCTTTAGGACTAATAGCATATTTGTTGGTCATAAATAAGATTCAATTAGCGGCCCATCCAGCCACCATCAACTGTTATAATTGTGCCATGCACATAATCTGACGCATTGGAAGCGAGAAATATTGCTGCACCTGTCATGTCTTCTCCTGTTCCCCACCGTCCCGCAGGAATTCTTGATAATATTGATTGAGACCGATCAGGATCATTCCGTAAAGCTTCTGTGTTATCTGTAGAAATATACCCCGGAGCAATAGCATTTACGTTAACGCCTTTTGATGCCCACTCATTTGCTAAAGCTTGTGTTAATCTGGCAATTGCACCTTTGCTTGCTGCATAACCGGGTACAGTAACTCCTCCCTGGAAACTCAAAAGTGAAGCAGTAAAAATTATTTTACCACTACCTCTTTCCATCATCCTTTTCCCAATTTCGCGGCTAAGTATAAATTGAGAATTAAGATTTACTTCTATAACAGAATCCCATAAATCATCAGCATGTTCTGCTGCAGGCTTACGTTTTATCGTTCCTGCATTACAAAATAGTATATCAATTACAGGATGATTGCCTTGAACATCTTTTATAAACTGGTATGTAGAATTTCTATCACCAAAATCTGCCTGGTATGCTGTAAACTTTTTGCCAAGATCATGAACTTGCTTTTCTATTTCGCTTCCTTCCAACTCAAGGGATGCAGAAACGCCAATGATGTCAGCGCCAGCTTCAGCAAGTGCAACAGCGATAGCTTTGCCGATTCCTCGCTTACATCCTGTTATAATTGCAGTTTTTCCTTCAAGGCTAAATTGTTGGGGAAACTTCATGTTCTTTTATTGATATTAAAGAAGAACAAGATTAAGATAATTAGATGAAGAGGCGGCGGGAAGACTTCAAAAATCTACGGAAACGATTGCACAGTACCATTCATCATGAGCGAAAATATACTAGTATTTGCATGAAGAATAAATGAGTGTGCTCTCTAAAAACAAGAGCCTTGTAACCAATGATCACAAGGCTCTTTTGATGTTAAGGATTATCGTTAGCCAATTAAAATTGCTTATTCAAGTATGTCCTTAGTCTAAACAATAAACACATCTAT
>DASVST010000041.1:0-8873 GCA_036387965.1 Segetibacter sp.
TATGAGAACTGCTGTTTGTATTGTCATATGAAGACAGCCTGCAATGCGGGCATTTTTCAATGGCTGAGAAGTGCCATACTCTTCGCGAAGCGACATCAGACCTGGCATCTCTGCTTCAGCCAAACGAATTTCTTTACGACCCCAATCAGCAAGACTCATATCAGCTACTTTGTACTGTAATGAGAAGTCGATTTGTGTTTTTGTTGTTGTTGACATGTTTGTATTTATAATTAAGAATTTTTGAGTTAAGAATTATGAATTATGAATGTTCCTTTTTACGTTATGCTGAACCTGCTGGCAAGGCAATGGCGGTGGTTCTAATATCTCCGCATCGTTGTGCTGCAAATATAGCATTGTTAGTGGAAAATTCTACTATAATGAGAAACTTTGGTATAAACTTCTGAATTGGTGTACTTTTAAAGAATAAACAATGACTTTGCTATGTCTAAAGGCACATTAAAAGAAGAATCATCTACTGCACAAACCTTACTAGATAATAAAGATCTTGCAATACTTAGACTACTGCAGCAAAATGCACGAATAACTGTAAAAGAAATCTCGGAGAAGATTCATTTAAGTACAACACCAGTGCACGAAAGAATAAAGCGGATGGAAGAGAATGGTGTAATAAAACAATACGCAACCTTAGTAGATCACAGCAAAGTAAAAAAGGGATTGATGGTGATATGCTATGTTTCGCTAAAACAGCATAGTAAAAATGCAGGGGGTAAGTTTATTAAAACAATTAATGAGCTGCACGAGGTGATTGAATGTTTTAGTATTTCAGGCGAGTTTGATTTCATGCTTAAAGTGGTTACAGAGGATATGAACTCGTACTATGATTTTCATGTAAACAGGCTAAGCCAGGTGGAAAACATGGGGCATGTGCAAAGTGTATTTGTGATGGGTATTGTAAAGCAGACGCATGTGTTGGTGCATTAATTTTCGTCATTACCAGTAGGATGACGAAGCAATCTGCTCTTCGACTATGTTAACTTTTTATTCCAGGCTATTTTTATCAAGCTTCAAAAGGCTTACAATCTTTAGTATAATTAAATACATATAGTTAATAGAAAGGCAGCCTTCGATTCAACAACATTTGCTTAAACTACCTGAGGAAAGTGGCAAGTGGTGCATGATGTAGTTCTTCCCATCCTCTTATTCCATCCATTCATTTGCTAAGAGAAATTTTTTTACCCCGCTGTTACCTGCTTCAATAAAAAACTACCTGCTCTTGCTTACTATGCCACCCTTTCTGCTATCAACCGTAACTGTTACTTTACCGGTTCCTTGTGCAATCCACCTTACCGTTACTTGAGAGAGCCCGGGGATGTTCGGAATTTCTATTGTTGAAGAGTTATTTGGTTGCTCAACCGTAGCTTCCGGGTTTCGGTTGTCAACCGTCATTGCTGCTAATGTTTTTGCACCGTCTAACTTTATGTAATCAGGTCTTTCTATTTTGTATTTAAGATCCTGGCTTGAATGTGTGGGCATTAATCTCTTATTACTAACAACTGCAGTGATCTCTCTGAGACCATCACCAAGGCTCTTCTCCATTATAGTATCGATCTCAAGTGTAGGAGTGTGGAATGCATGATAGATGGTGAATGCCATGTTTCTATGTGCATCACTTTCCAGCAAAAAACCTGGATGCGTACGTGTAAAGTTCTTCTTCGGTCCACCAATCTCAACTTTACCATACTGCGGATGATTGTATTCTTTCCACTCTACATACGCATCTTTAAACAACAGGTAACGGTCAAATTGATAAGTGGCATTATCGTTTAATTCACGTGATGCAGAATCGTTGAACATCAGGTTGGGAGTCCAGAGTTCATTTGAATATGTATACACGCCGCGGCTACCATAAAACCAATCAAGTTCACCACCAAAAACCGAATATAAGTCCTTGTACACAACAAGATATTTGTAGCCTGGAATAATTTGTTCACCCTTCTTTCCGATAGCATCATATATCTGTATATCGGCAGCATTGTATGTTCCAACATCTTCAGCAGCTCCCGGTCCTCGTAAAATCATTCCTCCAGCATTGTGATAACTCTGGGCTGCAGCAATGTTTGGATGCTTCATCACAAACTCCATTACAGCACGATTTTCTGGTAAAGAGAAAGGGTATTTATATGCGCCGTTTTGAATATGGTTTGGCTGCCAGTTCCATCCCCAGTCGCGATTAGGATCGTACTCAAACTGTCCTCCATCTTCGTTAATAGTACCGTCTCCGTCGTTGTCAATTCCCTCCTGTCCTAAAAGTTCATACTCGCCTTGTTCGTCTGGTCCAACCTGTATCATTCGTGCAGGAAAGGCGGGATCAACTTTAAACCGCCCTGATGTACTTTTTCTGCGGATAAGTGTAATATTACCATCGCCGTCCAGGTCATCATAACCATCTTCATCCACTTGTCCATCTCTGTCATTATCTACGGGAATAACGCCAGACCTTGGAGAGCTAGCGTTGTTAGGTTTCTTAAAAAAATTATCCCTTGCATCAGGATTTATAGTAGGAACGATGTAAAATATTTTATCCGCGAGTAACTCCTGGATAAACTTCGTATCGCCAAACGACTCCGTTAAATACCATGCTGTATACATCGCAAACTCGCTTCCTTGCACTTCATTAGAATGTATATTTCCATCGATATACATTCCCGGCTTTTTATCAGCAACACCTGTTTTATAATCTGTAATAACAATGCACCAAATGTCTCTTCCTTCGTAAGATTTTCCGATCGATTGGAGTTTTGCAAGATCAGGATGTGCCTGTGCAATCTTCTTTAATATCTCACTTATCCCACCATGGTCATAATATTTGTTCCAGCTTACAACCACTTTCGGATTAACCGGAGAGCCTGCAGCTTTATATATCTGTTCTTTAGTTTGAGCTTGCACCAACTGTGCAGAAACGCTCATAAAAACCAGGATGAAGATTTTATGTAGGAATGATTTCATATCTGTTTTATTGCACTTGAAAATGATCAATGTTTAGAACTTTTTAAATACCAGCTCCGGTTTTTCATAGCATCATCGTTGCGTCGCAATCACTTTATCAGCATATCAATTGGCAACTTTGCTTCACTTGTATGACGAAAAACTGTGAAAATAAATTACAGCGATATATCAATCTGCTTTGTTCCTGTAGTGGGGCTTCCTGCTTCAAGAGTAACTTTACCTGTGCCTCTCACCAACCACGATAATTGTTGACTGCTATAACCTTCAAGTGAATTCAAAACCTGGTTTTTCTTACCACTTATTACAGATTGATTGTTACCTGTAACAACCTTTACGTTTATTCTTTTCACCCAATAAGTTCTTTCACCAAGTTTACTGTGAGATGCAAATGCACCTTTGTTTATAACGTTTGCTGTTATTCGTGTTATGTTATTTCCGAGCTTTTCCGTTTGCACATTTACGATGTCTACCTCCGGCTGTAATGCAGCAAGTCTTACTAAAAAAGCTGTATGCTTCTTACTTATATCTGCAACCATGCTATACGGCGGATTGATCAATGCAAAGGGATCCAATCCACCAACTTCAACAGTTTGCCCTGGAAAATCAGGATGATCAATCTTCTTCCATTCAGTAAAAGGTAAAGTGATATTTTGCTGTGCTGCCCACCTCATATAATTTGCTGATACGTCTTCCACGCTAAGTGGTTTTTCTTTTTTCGCAGTATCCAACTTTGCCTTTGGTACGTACCAACCGGGTGTACTAAAACTATATCTTCCATAATGAAAATAGGCCCACGAGAGAAAGTCGCCACCTGTTGCTGTTGTTTTAGGTGCGTCTTTCATGTTGGTTGCCTTGTTATATAGATCAGATACCATTGCATTTGCTTTTGCATCTGCTTCAAGCAGGCTCGATACTATTCGTTGAGTTGCACCAGCTGCGTTGTATGTAAGTGGTGCAGATAGATTGTTATTGCTTCCAAAACTTACTACAGCAAAAACATTGAACATCTCGTAAAGCCTGTCGAGCATTCCACGTGTTTCAGGTTCAGATACTGCAAATTCACCTGAACCTTGCGTGAATGACGGGTGCTTATAAGATAAGTTTTTATTGAACCAAACACCACCTTCTCCATCTTCATTAAATGTTCCATCTTTATCATTGTCTGTTCCCTCGGTGTATAAAGCATAAGTTCCTTTCTCGCCCTTCGCCGGATCTGCTTTAATCAAAATCCTGGGATCATCAGGATGTGTGCGATACTCACCAATAGGAGATTGAACACGCATAAAAGTTATTTTTCCATTTCCATCCAGATCATCAAAGCCATCTTCATTTGTCTTCCCATCTCTGTCATCATCGGTTTGTGAAGCATTGCCCTGTCTTTCATACCTTGTTTTGCCATAGTATTGCTCCATAGCATCAGGGCTCATGTTTGGGAAGATGTAGAAAGTAGTTCTTTCTAATAAACGTTTTATGCTGTCTGTCTGACTTGCCGCTACCAGGTTTTCCGCAAAACCAATTGCGAGTTCTGTTCCTAATAGGTGATTTCCTTCAACGCCACCAACAACGGCGATAGCGGGTTTGCTTACCGTGTTACCAGTTCCTATCGTGATCATCCAAACGTCTTTACCAGAAATTGTTTTAGCTATTGATGTAACTTTTGCTAATTGGTTGTAAGTTTTCGAAAGGTTGTTTACACGGGTGGTTTGTTGTGAATAGTTGCTGTAATCATTCTGCGCATGCACGCTAAGATTTACCGATAAGGCTACTGTTATGTAGGTAGCCAGCTTTATTATCATAAGCTTTGATTGAAAAATAAATATACCTAAAAAACGATAACGGCAATTAGAAAAGGAGAGACCCTTACAAAGTTGAAAGACTTTCCTGCAATACCTTTATTCTAGCCTCTGCATCAGATTGCTTCTTTTTTTCAAGCTCAACAACTTCTGGTTTTGCATTAGCAACAAATCTTTCGTTGCTTAATTTTTTTGCTACACTTTCGAGGAATTTTCGTTGATGATCCAGATCTTTTAAAAGCTCTTCTTTTAAAACAGACGCATCCAGCTTTTGTTCTGTCTCAAGATAGAATTTGTCTTTCTCAACAGCAACAATAATTGCATTAGTAATCGTATCTGATGTATAGTTTATACTTTCTGCGTTTACTTGTTTTAAGAGTATCTCTTCAATACCTGCATAACCGGTCTTATCTTCAGTTTGTATATGTAACCTGACTGTTTCTTTGGGCTTTACCTGGTTCTTGTTTCTTGCATCTCTTATTGCGGAAATGACTTTTTTAAGTAGCTCGCCCTGTTGAAGTATATCGTTATTAACTGCTTTGAGTGAAGCGAATTGCTTAACGCATAGATCGTCTTCTCTTTGTTTTAAAAGATGATAGACTTCTTCTGTTATAAAAGGCATGAAAGGATGTAAAAGCTGCATTAATTTTTCAAAGAAGTATACGGTCTTGTTGTAAACATCAGCATCAATTGGTTGCTCAAAGCCTGGTTTGATCCACTCTAAATACCAGCTGCAGAAGTCATCCCAGATCAAAGAGTAAACTGTCTTCAAACCTTCACTTAACCTGAATTGAGAATACATGTTTTCCAACTCGGACTGAACACTACTCAACCTATTTTCAAACCAAAGTATTGCAAAGTTGGTGGTCGGTAGTTGATTGTTGCCTGAATCTTCGTTTTGCTTTCCAGCTACCTGCCAATTACTAACATTCAACTGCTTTTCAACTCCTGTCTCGTGACTCCCGCCTCCTGATACGCTTCTCCTCCCTTCCCACATCTTCAGAAGTTTCAATGCATTCCAAAGTTTGTTATTAAAGTTGCGTCCCTGCTCAAGGCTAGCTTCATCAAATAGTAAATCGTTACCTGCAGGAGAAGAGATCATAATTCCGAAGCGAACTGCATCCGCGCCGTACTTATCAATCAGCTCTAACAAATCAGGACTGTTTCCCAGCTGCTTACTCATTTTTCTTCCCTGCTTATCCCTAACCATACCGGTGAAGTACACATCACTAAAAGGTTTTACATTCTTGTAATGCATACCAGCCATAATCATACGAGCGACCCAAAAGAAAATAATGTCCTGTCCAGTAACGAGTACTGAAGTAGGGTAGTAGTAATCTACTTCTTTGCCAGCAGGTTCAGAAATACCATTAAAAACTTCCATCGGCCAAAGCCATGATGAGAACCATGTGTCGAGGCAATCTTCATCCTGTGTTAGCATTAGGCTTTTAGCTTCAGGCTCTAAGCTTTCTTGTTTTAAAGTTGAACTTGTAGCTTGCAGCTTGAGGCTTATAGCTTTTTCTTCTGTTTCGGCTACAAAAACATTTCCCTGCTCATCATACCATGCAGGTATTTGTTGTCCCCACCAAAGCTGGCGACTAATACACCAGTCTTTTACATTCTCGAGCCAGTATTTATAGGTTGCTAAAAACTTGTCTCCGGGGTGAATCTTAATGTCGCCATCAAGCACAGCTTTTAAAGCGGGTTCTGCCATCTCCTTCATCTTTACAAACCACTGTGTGCTGATGCGTGGCTCCACTACAGCACCACTTCTTTGGCTGTAACCAAGACGTGTACTGTATTCTTCTTCTTTTTGTAAGAATCCTTTTTCGCGCAGCTCTTCAATAATCTTTTTTCTTACTACAAACCTATCTTCTCCAATGTAAATCTGTGCTGCAGTACTTAAGGTTCCATCTTCATTAAGTGTATCTATAACTTCAAGGTTATATTTAAGACCGAGATTGTAATCATTGATATCATGTGCAGGCGTAACCTTTAATGCTCCTGTTCCAAATTCCTTATCAACATAATCATCGAAGATGATTGGGATTCGACGATTGATTAAGGGAACAACCGCATACATTCCTTTTAGATTAGTATAACGCTCATCATACGGATTAACACAAATTGCAGTGTCACCCATGATCGTTTCGGGGCGCTGCGTAGCTATAGTTATTCCATCAATTCCGTTAACACACGAGCCACTTTCGTCTACAATTTTATAAGTGAGATGGTAGAGCTTTCCTTGCAGTTCTTTATACTCTACCTCTTCATCGCTAAGTGCAGTCTTAGCAGCCGGATCCCAGTTGATCATTCTGGCACCTCTATATATTAAACCTTTTCCGTACAGATCAACAAAAACCTTTATAACGGCTTTGTAATAATGATCATCCATTGTGAAGGTGGTTCTGTCCCAATCAACACTGCAGCCAAGCTTCGCAATCTGGCTATATATTATCCCACCATATCTTTCTTTCCACTCAAAAGCATATTTTAAAAACTCTTCCCGGCTGAGGGTGTTTTTATCAATTCCTTTTTCCTTAAGCATTTGCACCACCTTTGCTTCTGTGGCAATGCTTGCATGATCGCTACCGGGTACCCAACATGCATTATATCCGCTCATACGTGCTTTACGAACAAGTATATCCTGAACTGTCTCATTTAACGTATGCCCCATGTGTAAAACACCGGTAACATTCGGTGGTGGTATAACGACAGTATATGCGGGTCGATCATCAGGAGTGCTATTGAAATATCTTTTGCTGATCCAGTGCTTGTACCATTTGTCTTCTGTACCTGTAGGGATATAATTTTTGCTTAGCTCCATTTGTATATGCCGTGCTGACGGTGTAAGGCTGATTAAAGGCGCAAATGTACAAAAATCAAAAGCTAAGGTTAAGTACCTGTAATAAAAAAGTCCTGCTTTTGCAGAACTTGAAGTTTAAGGTCGATTTATTACAATATCGCTTACACTCTTGCTGTCTATGCTAGGCGGTAATTAAAGTATAATGACTATAATTTACGACCTATCTGTGGCACTTGGCAGCAGTATGGCAGAATACAATTGTGTGACTTGAATCAACAGAATCAAGTCCTATAATAGTAGGTGAATATCTTTTTGATAAGCGAAGGTTGAAGGTCGCTAACTTATAACAATAATCAAAACTCAGCAGTTAATCAGGTTTATAGACGTTGAAAATCAATAAACGACCAAACCCCCGCTTATTAAAAAGATGTGAATATGTTATAGTTGGCCGCTCCACTCATAATAAGAGATGGCAGCTATAATACCAAAAATGGCAATAACGATGATTGCGTTTCTAAGACTTTCAGAAACTTGAAGAGTAGAAGTTTTTTTCATAAAGTAAACTTTTAGGTAATTAAAAAATAGCAACAAAATACGGCTTCACGGAAAGTGGACGGGGCTATTCGGAGATATTGGAGTGCTAAATCTGCCGTATGGGCGCAGATTAGGTAATAAAGATATGTTAACAAAATTAAAAAACAATATTTTTTTTGAGATTTTTGTTACTGCCGCTATTCGCAGATTATCTTTAGAGTAGAATGTTTGCAATAGTAGATATAGAAACAACGGGTGGGTATGCGAGTGCCAATGCTATAACTGAAATTGCCATCGCTATACATGATGGTACTCAAACAGTTGAGTATTTTGAAACTTTGGTGAATCCCCAGATGCCTATACCTAAATATGTGCAGGCGCTAACAGGTATTACAAATGCCATGATTAGCCAGGCTCCTTTATTTAGCGAGATTGCCTCAAAAGTTTACGATCTTCTTCACGATAAAGTGTTTGTTGCTCATAATGTCAATTTCGATTATTCATTCGTGAAATATCAATTAGCACATGTCGGATATGAAATTGATTGCAAGAAGTTATGTACAGTGAGACTCGGCAGAAAAGTTTTACCGGGCTTTGCCAGTTATAGCCTTGGCAACTTATGCAGGAGCCTTGAAATTGATATAGAACAGCGACATCGGGCTGGTGGCGATACAAAAGCAACAGTAAAGTTATTTGAACACATCCTGAAGAATGACTTGCAACAAGAGATCTCAGGTATGTTGAAAGGGAAGGCAAAAGAACAACATTTACCG
>DASVST010000042.1:0-12523 GCA_036387965.1 Segetibacter sp.
CTAGATCTTTATAATCTTGACTCTGAAGAAAGAAAAATTATCTTAGACTTCAGAAAATGATTTAGTGGATTGCAATATTATGTCTCTTTGATCGCTTGATAGCTTGTATAATTCAAAAACTAATTCGTCTAAATGGACTTCTAGCTCTGGCGTGTTTTCATTTCTAAGTATCTGAGAAACAATCTTTGAAACCTTTAGTTCCAACCCTTTTGTAACATGTGGTATAGGTAGCTGTTCAACAAACATAGGTTTATATTCAAAGTAGCCTCCATTCCTTGTGACTCCCAACTGCTTAATGTAAAAGTCAGCGAGCTTAGAATTAAGAACACCAAGTAAGTATAAGTTATCAGAAGGGATAAATGCTGACGGAGCGTTGATATAGACACCCTCATCTACTATTGTATATGATCCTCTGAGCGACAGGTTGCCCCAACAAATTTTTTTCTTTTCGAAGTCTTTCCAGTAGTTTGAACCAAATCGCTGCAGCGCATACCATTCGTATCTTATACCGGTTTCTGCCTTATTTCGATTAACTAAATCTGGCTTATAAACTAAGAGGTGCTCATAGACTGCCGAATATTCTTTTGCAAAAGCTTTTTCTGCCTCAATTGATGCTCCTTTTATGCTCCGGTCTTCATGTAACGGGAAATGCCAAGGTATATAAATTACCCACTGATCAGGAGTATCTACATGATATCGATGTATGTCTTTGCCGCGTAAAATCGGACGTATAATTTCATCTGCTTTAGGGGATTTTTTTAGTAGTTCTTTTCTCTTTTCACCATCAATGATAAACGCTTCATTAAAACCTGTTTTGATGCCATAATTTATCTGAACGTTCCATTGTTTAAGAGGAACCCCAATGGCTTCAATTTTCTCTTTAATTCTACTTTCTATTTCACTTAAAACGACCCATCCACTTTCCTTAGAAAAGCCTTTCGATAGTGTTTTATGTTGTCGAACATAATCGCTCCTTATGTAACACCCGGAACTGTCTAAAAAAAGTCACCTTGATAAAATTTATACTTGTAGTGGAATAATTTATTAATACTAAAAACTACAACAATTATGAATTACGGCTACATCCGCATTAGTACAGACAAGCAAACAACAGAAAATCAGCGTTTTGAAATTTTAAATTTTTCTCAAGCACGTTTATTTTCAATAGACGAATGGATTGAAGAAACTATTAGCTCTACCAAACGTTTAGAAGTAAGAAAGTTTGGTAGCCTTTTGCAACGAATGAAAAAGGGTGATGTTCTTATAGTTTCTGAACTCTCACGCTTAGGGCGTAATCTTATGCAGATTATGAAAATACTTCATGATTGTATGGAAAAAGATATAATGGTATATACAGTTAAAGAAAACTATGAACTAGGAAATAATATAAGTTCCAAAGTGCTCGCCTTTGCCTTTGGTCTTTCAGCTGAAATTGAACGCAACTTAATTTCTCAACGTACTAAGGAAGCGTTGGCAAGGCGTAAAGCTGAGGGCCAAATACTAGGCAGACCTAAAGGAAGTAAATCTCAAAGTAAGAAACTCTCTGGAAGGGAAAATGAAATTTCTGTATTGATCAATAAGAAGATTTCTTTCAGCGCTATTGGTAGAATCTTAGGTGTTCACAGATTAACAGTCTCCTCTTTCGTAAAAGATAAAGATTTTAGAACTGACAACATTAACCCATCCAAAGTTTAAGTGCAATTTAGATGGTCTTTCCATCTTTACTCTTCATCTAAAGTTGTTTTTCATTATTGAAATAGCTGATAGAAAAGAAGTAAGTTTAATTCTCGTCAGCAAATCGGGAGGTGTTATAGAATTTTCAGCAAATTGATGTGATCACGAAGAGATTATAATTGTGCTAGCTTTTATGGTGCAAAACGGGGTAGGAGAGGAGAAAAGCCGTTACCTGACCCTTTTCTTCAAATCCTCAACCGTAGTAATAAACTTGTACAAGGCATCTTTTACTAGTAAATGGTCTTGCGCCTTTATATCATTAATGTGATTGCTTGCCGGAACAGAAAGGGTTCCCCAGATTGTATCGTAATTATTTCTTCGACCTTCCTGCAAGTCAATCTGCATTATTTGGTTTTTAAAGATGCCGGAGTTTTGGCTTGCATAATCGAACTCTTTACCAGAAAGAATTCCGCAGACCTTTAAACTTCCCCTTTTACGATCATCAAAAAAAGCTTCGTACCTGTTTGCTGTAAATACTTGTATCGAATCCTTCAGGTCCTTTATATAAACGTTCCTGTTAAGGTAGTTTTCAAGGTCAGAGTCTAATTGATCTTTCCAGTCAATGGTGTTTTGGGGAGATGAAACTTTAGAAGAGTTGATTGCGTTTTTTATATACCGGTCATAATATTTATAAAGCATTTGATATTCTTCAGGCGACTCAGTTTTGAGGGCTATATCTAAAGAATGCTCATCAGAACTTACATGTAAATTCATAGAAGAAACAATTGCTATGCTTTCGTTTAAGTAAAGCTTTGTGTGCAGCCTTGCAATACAAATGGGTTCATAATTGATCGCCCTTATTTCGCTGATACTTTTGTTATCACCTTCTCGAACATAAAATTCTACATCAATCTTTTTGTGCTGTAAAACCTTTAAAGCATTATTAAGCTTCGCCCACTTCGTTATATCATAATATGGCGAAATGAAGATCATTTTTGAGTCTGCCTCTTCTATTAACGTCATTATTTCTCCTGAAATTTGTCTTGGTTTTATGATCTGCATACTTATACCGGTTATCTTTTCTTTTTCTCAAGTGCCACAATATAAGTTGCTAATTCTTTAGTTAATGCATCAATTGATAAAGCAGACTGTTGTATGTATTCTACAAATGTTTTTAGCTTGTCGGGTTCATCGAGGTAGTCGTTAAGTATTATAGAAATGCCCAGGATATTGGTAAGCGGTCCCCTTATTTTATGCGAAGTCATAAACATTATTTCTTCAAGACCTTTTATGTAATCTTTTAAATATTCTTCAACTTTCTTAAGCTCATTGTTTGTTATCAAAAGCTCAGCAGCCCTTTTTTCTTTCTCCTCGTTCTGATAGGCAAGTTCTCTATTTGCAATAATTAGCTCTGCAGCTCTCTTTTCTTTTTCTTCGTTTTGATATGCAAGTTCTCTATTTGCAATGATCAGTTCAGCAGCTCTTTTTTCTTTTTCTTCATTCTGATAAGCAAGTTCTTTGTTAGCAATAATTAGCTCAGCAGCTCTTTTCTCTTTTTCCTCGTTTTGATAGGCAAGTTCTTTATTAGCAAGGTCTAATGCCTGCAGGTCTCTGGTATTTTGCGGTTGTTTATTCACCTGAATAGTATAATATCTGGTTCCTGCATTGCTGAATAATTCGCTACTTCCTTATACAACAGAACTTGTTATGTAAGTTTTGCGACTACCAGGGCAATGCTTACTTCTATTAAACTTTTAGCAAACGCAAAGTACCGCACGATGTGAGAATTATTTAGCCGTATAAATACGGTTGCACATATTTATAACCCTTGCGACCTTTGTTATATGAAAAAGCAATTATATGATAATGTGCTGCATGAGTACGTGATGGGAATGATACGGTATAACAAAGAGGAAGAAGTGAAACTACAAGCAGCTCGTACACCTGTAAAAAAGAAGAGTGGTTTAAAAGGTTTATGGGATAGGGTACTCCGCTATTTTACAAACGGTAAATAAGTTTTTATAGCGGGCTTATAAGAAGGGAAGGCTAAAAGATGAATATGGAAGACCTGCTGAAATACTTAAATGCTGTTTGCCCGCTTTCTACTGGCTTAACTGAATATTTAGGCTCAATACTTCAGGTTAGGGAAATAGGTAAAAAACAATTTTTATTAAAGGCGGGACATGTTAGCAGAAATATTTGCTTTATAAAAAGAGGAATGTTTCGATGCTTCTATTCTCAAAATTCAATTGAAGTTTCTTCGTGGTTTATGAAGGAAGGTGATGTGATTATTTCAGTTGAAAGCTTTTTTGCACAGAAGGAAAGCAAAGAGAGCATACAGGCATTAGAAGATGGTGAGGTGTATTGTATAGATTATCTCCAGTTGCAGCATATCTACAGAAATTTTCCAGAATTTAATTTTATAGGAAGAGTACTTACAGAACATTATTACACATTAAGTGAACAACGCCTTTACTCATTGAGAATGCTACGGGCATCTGAACGGTATTTAAACCTGATGGAAAACCATTCAGAACTAATTCAAAGAGTTCCCTCAAAATATATTGCATCTTATTTAGGGGTTACAGAAGAAACACTAAGCAGGATAAGAAGCAAAAGATATTAATTGACATTTATCAATTGTAAACAGGTTAGCACGATGGTAATTTTATACTATTAAAAGAAGCAAAAATGAAAAATACTTTTATACTTATTGCTGTTGTAGCACTGTTTAGTTCATGTCAAAAAGAGGCACACGTTTCTGCAAGAGAAGAATCGTACCTCGAGAACGTAATAGCATCTCTTCGGGACAGTTTTACTACTGTAGACTTTGAAAAGATCGACCTCTCTAAGACTTTCGAAAGCAAGGTGAAAGATAATTATTTAGTACGCCTGGGTTTAAAGGGCAAAAGCATCACCAGCGATTTTGTTGTTTTAAATACAACCAAAGAAGGAGACATTAAAAGAGGTTTAATAGTTCATCTTGAAAAAGATACTGTACATAACAGAGACAAATCCAAGTTTGAGGGTTTTATTACTCTAAGCTCCCTAAACAAGAAGCCTGTATTGCACTCTAAAGTAGTTAACGGGTTTATTGTTGGGTTACATAATCCTGCATATAATCAACGAAGTTTAGTTGAACCGCGTCCAAATAATGTTCTACCTGATGTAGTTGTTACATGGCATATATCTTCAGGTGGTATTTCTTTCAGTGACTGGATGAACTTGCTGTCGTTGTTTGGTGTTAGCGGCGGCGGTTCTGGAATGTATAATTCACTTGATGGAGATGGAGGTGCCGGGTACGGCGGGGGCGGAAGTTATGGAGGTGGTTCTGGGGGAAGCACAGACGCAACAATTTTAATAGATTACGAGCCAGATGACATTTCTGCCATAGACATAGATAAGTTTATAAAATGTTTTTCTAACATTCCAGACAATGGATCTCAGTGTTCTGTTGAGATATTAACCGATATACCTGTTGATACTGATCCAAATAGGTTTTTTAATATTTCTAACGGATCACCCGGGCATACTTTCCTTCAAATCAAAAAATCAAATGGAGCCCAATCCGTTAGTCAGAATATTGGGTTTTATCCTAACCAGGGCTGGAAGACGATGCTTAATCCGTCTCCATTAGGAAGTAAGGTTGTTGATAATGGTGGTCATGAATTTAATGCGAGCCTAAAAAGAGGATTGACACCAGAGCAATTGAAGAACATGCTAAATGTATTACAGTATTTAGCAAAAAACTCTAAGTACGATATTGATGAATATAATTGTACAGATTTTGCACTGGATGTTTTTAATTCTGCATCGACCTTACAAAAATTAGAAATACCTAAATTTAATATTCCAATTGGGATAACACCTGCAAATACTCCTCAAGGTTTGTTTCAGAAGCTAAAGAGCATGAAAAATGCCGGGGTAGAAAGTAACAACATAAACATACCAGGAGTAAAAGGCTGGGTTGCAAATAGTAGTGGACCATGTAATTAATGAATTATGAAAGCAATTAAAGTAGTCACTAACCCGATTACGCTCATCATCTCGTTTTTACTTATAATGATTAGCGGTAAAAGCATCGGGGGTTTTTATGTTCTTTATTTAGTATTTGCGTTACCCTTTGCTCAATCGTATTCGCTTTTAGGATTAGCAGGTATTTTGGTTTTAGTTTTTAGCAGATTTATAAAATTAAGAGGAAGTAGGATAAGGGCTATAACTAACCTCGCAGGTGCTTCATTGTTATTCTGTTCGCTTGCTTTATTTTTTTACAACGACGTAGAAAAATACAACCACGGTACATTTTATCAGTTAGTACCATTAATGACGTTTGTACTTTTCTCAATAATTGCATTAATGTTCTTATTAAGAAACCTGAGAGACCTGAATAACGCTAAAACTGATTACCAGGTTCACTAGTTATTTATAGCCATTTAGAATTGATTGTGGCCGGAATTATTGTTGTGTAGATAGAAAATTGTGTAGTATGATAAACAGTATTAGCTGGGCAAGCTATGGCTATGCCCTTACCATTTCACTTTTTATTTATTATTTAATTATCGGGTTCGTCTATTATAAAGATGACATAAGGCAGCTTCTTTCTGGCAGGCAATCTGCTCTTCAATTTACGAAAGGCGAATATATGCCGGCACCTTCTGCGGAAGGCGACAAAGGATTGTTTTCAATAGTACAAAACCTAGCTGATGAAATTGAAGCTTTTTTTCAAGAAGCCTCCGGGCAAAATTATGGAAAGGGTGAGTTGTTAAGTTCAATCCGTCTGCTGGTTTCCAAATATCCCGTAGTCGCTAGCACTTCTTACGAAACTTATATAAACAGCATAATCAAAAAAAATATTCAAGTTTATTGCTCCATCACCATAGGTGACGACGATATCAAAGGTGTGTGGATAGAAAGGTGATGGAGCTTTCTTATTAATTAATAATTCTAAATAGTGGTGTATGAAAAGTGGAAAGTTGAACATTAGAAGTTGTAGTAAACAGAAGTTTTATTCTTTAGCTGTCTTTGGGGTCCTTGTCTTATTCTCTGCTGCTGTTTATGCGCAGGATGGGAACGCAGGTATCAATGAAGCTAACAGCAAAGTGCGAAGTTATTTTGCTTCGGGCACTAACCTTATGTATGCTGTTGGTGCGTTGCTTGGTTTAATAGGAGCTGTCAAAGTTTACCAGAAATGGAACGCAGGAGATCAGGATACAGGCAAAGTTGCAGCAGCCTGGTTTGGTAGCTGTGTGTTTCTTGTTGTAGTAGCAACAGTTATCAAATCTTTTTTCGGCGTTTAGAAATTATACAGAGGTCATGCAAGAGATTTTGCTTACAAAACTCCACGAGTATATTCTTCAAAATAATTTAGACCTACTCATTAGCCTTCAAGAGAAGAATGCTGTAGAGAGTTATATAGAAGAAAAGGTGTCATCAATTGAAATGTTGTTGACCCAATTAATGACTGAAGGAGTTCCGGCATACAGTATTGAAGAAAATTGCATGGATGTACTTACAAGGGATTTGCGGCCTTCAAAACATAACTACATGACCTCTGTTTTAGAAGAAGAATTTGAAAGCTACTTCTCCCGCTTTAAAAAAAATGGTACGCTTCCCTTTGAGGTAATCAACCTCATTGAATTGTGCAATCCTCTTTTTGAAACGATAGGCTTTACTGAGGGCAATGAAGACAACAGGCATTTACGTTATGCCATTATAGGTGCAATACAGGAATATCTTGAAACTGAGCAGTGAAAAAGAATAGTGAAGTATGGCTTACAATCAACAACAAAAACTTAATAGTAATATAGCGGCTATTCGCATTGCACTCTCCTGGGGAAAAGAGGAAGCCTTAAATGCATCTGATTTTGAGGCATTGCAAGAGTATTCAGGCTTTGGCGGCATTAAATCTATTCTTTATCCCAGAGCTAGTAAAGAAGAATGGATCAAGTTGAAGGCTACTGATGAAGACTTGAGGCTTTATCCAAAGCTGATAGAACTACATGATTTGCTGTCAGAGCATTTGTCTCCACAACAATATAATGAAGCAATTCAGTCGATCAAGAACAGTGTTCTGACTGCCTTTTATACACCACCTGTTGTACCTCGAATATTATTTTCTGTTCTGAAGGAACACCATATTCAACCTCAAAATATTTATGAACCAAGCAGTGGTGCAGGCGTATTTATAACAGAAGCAGTAAAAACATTCCCTTCTTTACAAAGCATCACAGCCGTTGAAAAAGATTTGTTATCTGGTCGTGTATTAAATGCTTTAAGTAATTCTTTACCGATACCTGTAAATGTTCATATAACTGGATTTGAACAAGCTCCTACAGATGACAATGGTACATATGATTTGATTGTAAGTAATATTCCATTTGGTAATTTTTCAGTTTATGATGAAGCTTTTCTAAACAAAGAGTTATCAGGGAAAATTCATAATTACTTTTTTGCCAAAGGGTTAGATAAAATAAGTAATGGGGGACTGTTAGCTTACATTACTACTGATGGGTTTTTAAATAATCCTTCTAATCGAAACGCACGGGAATACGTGTTTAACAAGGCTGACTTTATAAGCCTGACAGTTATGCCTGATAACCTGATGAAAGATACCGGCAATACTGAAGCTCCAAGCCATCTGCTTATTGTTCAAAAGAATGAAAACAAACAGGAGCTTTCCATAGAAGAAAAGTATCTGATAGATACCATTGGGAAGGAGAATCAATATGGCAATTATCATCTCAACAAGTATATAAATGAACATCCTGAAGTTATTGCAGGCGATGAAATAAAAGCAGGTAAAAACCAGTATGGCAATGCTCATCAAACTGTATGGCAGCATGGAGATATAAATAACATTGCCGAAAAACTTTCATCCAGTATAGGTGAAGGATTTAAGACACGTTTTAACGAAACCCTTTATAAACAGTCGCACTCGGTAACTATATCACAACCTGATCAAAACCCTAAGAAATTATCTTTTTTACCTATCCCTGAAAATAGGAAGGAAAGATTGAATGTTCAATTGGGGTTGTTTGATAGCATACCTCAAGAAAATATCAACCGGGCAATTGCATACTTGAATGAATTGGATGAGGCATTTGTGCAAAGACAAACTGCAAGGATCATCAGCATGGTTAAGACTACTGAAAAACCAGAACATGAAAGCATCGTGTTGATTACAGCAAAAGCACCGGCATTTAAGCAGTATGTGTACAAATTATATTCTAACGTAGAGGAAATCTCCTTTTCAGCAAATTGGCAAAGTGCAGCAGCTATCAATCATGAGTTAAGAGGTCTTTCAAAACAACTTAAACAATTCGGACACAGCTATACTTATGAAGGTGATAAAGTATTGCAAGCTGCTTTTGGACTGGAACAAAGGCAGCAGGAACAGTATACAAACCTTAAACCTTTTTATAAAGAAGGAACACTCGTAATACATAATGGTGAAGTAGGAAGCATCGGTAAGCCAGACACAAATTTTAACCAGGCATCATTTCAACCGTTCCTATACGGGCAGCAGCAAAAAGACGTGTACGGAATTTACATCACAATCAGGGATTCTTACATTGAATTGGCAGAAAAAGAAAGTTCAGGTGATGTTGAATATCTTGGTTTGAGAAAAGCTTTACAAGATAGCTATGAAAAATTTGTTGATCAGTATGGGATGCTTAACCACCCTTTCAATCGCAGACTTGTTACCAACGATACAGCATTTGGATTTACCATTCTTTCTTCTTTAGAAAGAAAAGAAGGAGAGCGATTTGTGCAGGCTGACATAATTACAAAGTCTCTACTTACCAAAGAGGAACAATTCCGTACAGACGATCCAATCGAAGCATTAGCTCAATGCCTGAATGAAAATGGAAAAGTGGAGATTGATTTTATTCAATCTTCAACGAGCTTACCAGAGTACGAAATAGTTAATCGGTTAGAAGCCCATATATATTTAAACCCTCAACTCAACGAGTGGGAAACTGTTGATCAATACTTATCGGGTAATGTAGTAGTAAAATTAAAAGCTGCAAAAGAACAGGCAGCCTTGCATCCGGAAAACGTTCACTTTAAAAAAAGTCTTGAAGCAATAGCTAAAGTGCAGCCAGAAAGAATTCCTTTTGAATTGTTGGATTTTAATTTGGGGGAACGTTGGATACCTATTACATTCTATGAGCGTTTCGCTACCAACCTATTTGAGATAAACACTAAGGTCAATTACTTTCAATCACTCGATACATTTAAAGTAAATCCTTCCGGACGAAATGCAAAGATCAATCAGGAATATGCAATTACTCAAAAGAACGGTAGAACAACTTACGGTAATACCATTCTTGAACATGCATTAGAAAATACAACACCTTTCTTTACCTACGAGGTTAAACTTGCTGATGATAAGACTATTCGTGTACCTGATAATGAGGCGATACAGCTTGCTCACCAAAAGATAGAAAGTATTAGAAATGGCTTTATATCGTGGCTTCAACAATTGCCTGAAGCAGATAAAAAGCAACTGGAAACCCTATACAATAATACTTTCAATTGCTATGTCCTTAGGGAATACAAGGGAGACCATTTGACCTTCCCCGGTCTTGAAATGAAAAATCTAGGGATTGAAGATTTATACAGTTCACAGAAAAATGCCGCGTGGCGTATTATTCAAAACAGAGGTGCACTGATAGATCATGAAGTGGGTTTAGGCAAGACACTTACGATGATTGTTGCCGCTCATGAAATGAAAAGGCTGGGCATAGTGCATAAGCCAATGATACTTGCTATGAAAGCGAATATCAACCAGATTACCGAAACTTACAGAAAAGCATATCCCAAGGCACGGATCCTTGCTCCGGGAGAAAATGATTTTACTCCTGCAAAGAGAATGCGTTTATTTAATGAGATAAAAAATAACAACTGGGAATGCATTATCCTCACACATGATCAGTTTGGAAAAATACCACAGTCCCAGGAAATCCAACGTAAGATTTTTCAGGCAGAACTAGACAATGTGGATAGAGACCTGGAAACATTGAAGGACTTAGGTGGTGACATTTCGAAAAAAATGCTCAAAGGTTTGGAGGTTCGGAAGAATAACTTATCAGGTAAACTGAAAACGCTGGTTAGTGAGATAGAGCAAAAGAAAGATGCAGGTATTGATTTTCAGGCATTAAATGTTGACCATCTTTTTGTAGATGAGGCGCACAAGTTTAAGAACTTAACTTTTACAACCAGGCATGATCGTGTAGCTGGATTGGGTAATATGGAAGGAAGCCAAAAGGCACTTAATATGCTCTTTGCTGTGCGCACTTTGCAGGAAAGATTTAATGCAGATCTATGTGTTACGTTTTTATCCGGTACTCCAATTTCGAACAGCCTTACAGAAATGTACCTGCTTTTTAAATACCTCCGACCTAAGGAAATGGAAAGGCAGCACATCGAAAACTTTGATGGATGGGCAGCAGTGTTTGCACGAAAAACAACAGACTTTGAATTCTCCGTAACTAATGAAATTATTGCCAAGGAACGTTTCCGGCATTTTATTAAGGTTCCTGAATTAGCATTGTTCTATAACGAGATCACGGATTATAAAACATCTAAACACATTAAGCTTGCCAAACCTGCTCTGGATGAAACATTAGTAAATATCAAGCCTACTCCTGAGCAAAGTGAATTCATCAAAAGGCTTATGCAGTTTGCAAAAACCGGAGATGCAACCCTAATAGGAAGAGCGCCGCTCACCCGTGAAGAAGATAAAGGCAGGATGCTTATTGCAACAAATTATGCCAAAAAAATGGCAGCAGATATGCGGTTGATAGACAGTAACAGTTATGATGACCATCCTGAAAACAAAGTAAGTGTATGTGCAAGAAAGGTTGCTGAATTATATAATAATAGCAATCAACAAAAAGGCACACAGATTATCTTCAGCGATATCGGCACCCCTAAACCAAATGCCTTCAATATCTACGATGCAGTAAAAGAAAAACTCACCAGGGATTTTAATATACCTGCTCAGGAAATCACTTTTATACATGACTGGATGGATAAGCAAAAGCCTGAACTGTTCAGCAAAATGAATACCGGTCAAATCAGAATACTTATAGGCAGCACAGAGAAAGCAGGCACAGGACTTAATGTACAACAACGTGTTATTGCTATGCATCATCTGGATATTCCCTGGAAGCCAGCAGAACTGGAGCAACGTAATGGGCGTGGAGCAAGACAGGGTAATTTTACAGCTCGGGATCACTTTGATAATAAGGTGCAGAATTTCATTTATGCAGTAGAGCAGTCATTGGACAATTACAAGTTCAATCTTTTAAAGAATAAGCAAACATTTATCAGTCAAATGAAAAATTGCGAATTGAATATTCGCAAGATTGATGAAGGTGCAATAGACGAGAAAAGCGGAATGAACTTCTCAGAATATATAGCCATTCTTTCCGGGGATACTTCACTGCTGGAGAAATCAAAACTAGAAAAGAAAGTAGCAGTAATGGAAAGTTTAAAAACTGCTCATTACCGCGAAATATCCCGTTCTAAGTTTCAATTCGAAAAACTGCAACATGACAAGGTCTCTACTATACAAATATTGGAAAAGGTAACCAGTGACGAACTGGTGTATAAAAGCAATCTGCAATATGAGAAGGACGGAGCTCGGGCAAATCCTATTCAGCTTAATGGTGCTAGTGGTGATGATACTGAAGCAATAGGTAAACACCTTATAAGATTATATCAGAACTGGAAGCCGGAAGAAGAATCGAAGATCGGCTGCCTCTATGGATTTGATTTGTATATCAGGCAGCAAAGAGAAGCATTTGAAGATAAAGGTTTATTTGAGTACAGGCACTATAAT
>DASVST010000043.1:0-3805 GCA_036387965.1 Segetibacter sp.
GATGTTTCTACTATATATGCTAAATGATCGCTTTGTTTGTTGAAGGCGTATTCAGTTACGTTACCGATCGTACGGGTGGTGTTGTCGGTTAGATTCCTGACAAGTAATGCTGCGCCTTTCTCTTTGTTTTCTTTGGGAGGAGCAAGGTATGCAGCTAAAAATTTTCCGTTCCGGGAAAACCCGAAGCGACTGATGTTTTTGATGATGTCTTTCTTGCCGGTTGTAAGGTTCAAAAGACCCATTTTATACTCCACAGGCTTTAATTGTTCAGCTAGTTTTTCGGCTTCTTTAAAAGGTACGCCAATTCGGTAAGCGATCCATTGGTTGTCTTTCGAAAATTCGGAGTTCGATCCAAACTCAAGCTTGTAAAGCTTTTTAGTTGCCTGGTTAAGTACATATAAAGTATCGTTGTCTTCTTGTACCGTTACTGAGTAAGCAATCCATTCGCCATTTGGAGAAAGATCGGTTGCACCGAGAGATTGCCATTTGCCGTAATCGTCGGGAGTGAGGTTTTTCTTTTGCTGTGCATACGTAGTGCTGGTAAACAGAAGAATGCATGAAAAAATACAAGAGAGTAAATGTCTTGACATGGTAGGTTGTTTTGTACCAAGGTAAGAAGATAAATGTGAATTTGAATGAGCCGATTTTACTTTGTATCGCTAGAAACTAAACCATGAAATATTTCTCAAGCTCTTGCAATGTATCGGCTGATGTATAAAGGTCTTTAATGATCTTTCCTCTCTCCATTAAAATAACACGGCTACAAACATCAGTTATATGATTAAGGTCGTGGCTGCTTATTATTGTGGTCATTTGTTTTTGCTCATGCATTTCTTTAAGCATCTGTTTTAACCGCATTTGTGAGGTGGGGTCAAGGTTTGCAAAGGGTTCGTCCAGTATAAGAACTTCTGGTTGTTGTAATATGCACGCAGCAATTCCAACTTTAAACTGGTTGCCTTTGGAAAGGTCGCGTATATACTTTCTACTGTTTAAAATATCGCCATCAAAAAAGGTTTCGAAGCCTTGCAGAAACTCATCCACATCAGCCTTTGAGCGGTTGTGCAGGTTTCCGAGGAAATAAAAATATTCTTCAGGGGTGAGGTATTGTATGAGGAAACCTTCGTCTAAATAAGCGGCAGTATATTGCTTCCAGTCTTCGTTTGTTGCTACGTTTCGTTCTTTTGATAGTACTTCACCGTGTTCTGCCTTTATAAGATCTAGTACCAGGCGAAACAATGTTGTTTTACCTGCACCATTATTTCCTACCAGCCCATGTATGCCGGTTGAAATATGCAGTTCATGTATGTCAATTACTACCTGGCCCTTATAAGCCTTTCCAACATTTTTGATCGTTATCATAAACTATCTTTCCCTGAAGCCTTCCAGGATTTTGTATTTGCGTTTCTCGAACTGTACTACTAATTTTTCTATCCACCAATCCTGCAACAACCAACTTATTAATCCTAGTATTGCCACAGCCGCAACACCAATCCATGAATTGAAGATCAACGCGAAAGGCAGGTAGAAAACCACTCCGATAAGCATGATAACTAAAGCATACAACCACTGTGCTGCACCCATGCCCTGGTAGTTGAAAGCTGAACCTTTGCTAAGATCAATGCCTTTGTAGTTGTGGGTAGCAATATACGCTGCAACCAATGTATGAATACCAATATTGAACAGGTAAGCAGCAATATGAATAGGTATCAACTTCCAACTCATCAACCCGTAAAACATAGTTAATATAAGCGTTGCTGTTGAGAATGCCGTTAGCAGTATAAACTTGCTTTTCAGGTAAGACCTTATAGTCACGTTTCTAGACATAACACCATCGAAGTGATCGCTTTGCCAGGCAAAAAGAAACTGGCCGTAGTTTGCTGTAAACATACCTGTTATGAACGTTGCTCCGAACAATAAAAAGCCCATTCTATCACGTTCAAAAAAAGTTGGTTTGTAAAAAAGGAAACCATAAAATAAAAAGAAAACCGAAAACATCAAGAGTGAACGTGGACGTTTATTGCGTATAATGAGTTTGACGTCGTTGGCAATAAGATCACCTATATTTCCAAAGCGTTGCAGCCATGCAAACTCAGAAGAATGCCTGTTGGCCGTTGACGTGGTTTCGTTTTCGAAATAAAGATTATTGTTCAGAAATCTGCTGTTATTATACACTGATGCAATTGCAAGAGCAATGGTTATAACACTTAAGACAGGTAATTTTAGCAAACCGGTAAATACCGATGCGGATAAAGTTCTGATAGAAAAAACATTCAAGTAATCTGCAGCTATGATTATCAACAAGACAACAAAAAAACCCATGAGCCACAAGTTGCTTAAATTGGTTTTCCGCTTTATAAACAGGACTAAAAAGTGATTAAAAACAGTGAGGCTTATTATAGATATGATAAATGAAGCTGCAACATAGCCACCATACTTACTGCCAATCTGCGACACAGAAAAAGGTACAAACAACAGGATCGGAAGTACATTAAAGAAAGAAAACAGCGAACGCAGGTTCAGAAATTTGACCAGTTGCTTTCGTGTGATATTGTGAACGAGGTACGGCTGCACAGCTAAGGTTGGAAGATTCTGAATCAGAAATCGCATGATAATATCGGAAAGAAAAAAATAAAGAATGAAGCCACTAAACACTGTAACAACATCCTGCCCGGGGAATACCTCAGTTATAAGGTGGTTGATGGCAAAGCCGGCAAAAACAGCAATACCTAAAAAGTAAAGCACTATAAATCCCATGAAAATCTGCATGACTACATTTATACCTGCACTGCGGCTGCGCCAAAAGGCTTTCCATTGGTGGTTTAGTAGGATTAATGTCAAGGTTAACTTTGTGTTTGTAGAAGGTTAATTTAAAAGTCAGTTGCTTTAATGTACAATGTACAAACAATGCTTTACTTCGAAATGCCGAAAAGTAACAAATTCTACTTTGCTATATCAATCTTCATTTAAATTGTGCTTATGAAAATATGGTGTTTGTTTACTCTGATCTTTTCAATTGTAAAAACCAATGCACAAACACTTGGTGGCAATGCAATTTTTAATTTTGTAAAGCAACCCAACACTGCACAATTATCATCATTAGGTGGTGTAAATATTTCAATCATCAGCAACGATGTTGGAATGGCATTTCATAATCCAGCTTTGCTACGGAGCGAAATGCATGGCCATGTAAATACGTCGTTCAATGCTTTTGTTGCAGGCGTAAAAAATTACAGTCTTACCACAGCCTATCATTCGGCAAAATACAATACCAACTTCAGCTTTGGTTTAAACTACTTTAATTATGGAAACATAGTTCAGACAGATGCATCGGGTAATGAACTGGGAACTTTTAAGCCCAATGATTATGTAGTTCAATTTGCAGGCAGCAGGCAATACAAAGAAAAATGGTTTTACGGCGCTACAATAAAGTTTATTAACTCTCAATACGCGCAATATAAAAGTAATGGACTTGCACTGGATGTTGGTGTAACTTATTCCGATACAATAAATCACTTGCAGGCAAGCGTGGTTGTAAAGAACATGGGCAGCCAGTTAAAAACATACGATGGAAGTAATCGAAAAGAAGAACTTCCTTTTGATCTGCAGGCAGGCCTTACAAAGCGCTTAGCTAAAGCTCCTTTACAGTTTTCTATAACGGCACACAACCTACATCGCTTCAACATTTATAATAACGATACGGCTTTTCTTGCTGAAGAAGGTGATGAAGGCTTTAGAGATAAAAAGTTCACAATTGCTAAAATAGTTTCACACCTTGTATTATCTACACAGGCATACATTGGAGACA
>DASVST010000044.1:0-5190 GCA_036387965.1 Segetibacter sp.
TTTCAGCAGTAAAATTCAATGCAAGCAACTTATCTTTTTCTTTATCAAAAGGCACAACAGTATGATACGTTTTAGCGTATTTCCATAAGAGATTGTATAATGGATTTTGCATTTCTTAACTTCGTTTGCAGACTGGTGAAAATATGAAAAGATATTAACTCACTCCCAATATTATGCTACACTTTGTAGACCAAAATTGATAAAAGGTTAGCGAAATCAATAAATCATTTTTATATTTATCTCCTTCTTTCTTCCTAACATTTAAGCCATAAACCCAGATGAGAAATTTTAAGCTTCTTGCTTTTGCAACCGCGTTCATTGCAGTGGCAGCAATTCTGCATACAAATGCAGCTTTTTTACCTTTTACACTTATCGACAAAATCACTGTTGACACTCTTCCTGAAAAGGACACCATTTTAAGAAGGGATACAGTACTGTTCGAGAAGTTTAAAGACCTTCCGCTAAAGGCACAACGAAAAATTGCGTTTAATACTACAGAAGGAACATGGACATCCGTAGACATAAGCCCTGACGGAAAAACCATTGTGTTTGATCTGATGGGTGATCTATACACCATGTCTGCCACTGGTGGAAACGCAACCCGCATTACCAAAGGTTTGGCGTTCGATACACATCCGCGTTATAGCCCTGATGGAAAAAGACTGTTGTTTACTTCTGATAGAAGTGGCAGTGAAAATCTTTGGTACATTGATTTTGAGAAACAAGACACTGTTCAACTTACTAAAGAAAGAAACCAGGACTTTCCGTCAGCAACATGGACTCCTGACAGTGAATACATCATTTATGCTAAGGGCAGAAGAATTGTTCAGTTGCACATGATTCATAAGAATGGTGGAGGTGGAACGCAGCTGGTTGATGCTGCTAACTTAAAAACCATCGATCCTGCGGTTGGTGCTGATGGACGTTATATATATTTTTCAAGACGTAATGGTTCGTGGAACTACAACGCACAGCTTCCGCAATATCAATTAGGTGTTTATGACAGGGAGAACGGCAAAAGTTCTGTTCTGACTTCTCGTTACGGATCTGCGTTTACACCCGTTTTATCTAAGGATGGAAAGTGGATGGTTTACGGGACACGCTTCGAAGATAAAACTGGTTTGATCTTAAGAAACGTAACAACAGGAGATGAAAAATGGCTTGCATATCCTATTCAGCGCGATGACCAGGAATCTATCGCAACCATGGGAGTATTGCCTGGAATGACCTTTACTCCTGACAGTAAAGCATTACTTGCTTCTTACGGAGGAAAGATTAATCGGATACCAGTTGATGGCACAAAGGCAACTGAAATACCGTTCTCAGTAAACGTTGATCTTGAACTTGGACCTGAGGTTTCATTTAAGTATCCTGTTTACGATTCTTTAAAAGTAAAGGCTTCTCAAATAAGAGATCCAGTTCCTTCTCCTGATGGTAAAAAGCTTGCTTTCACCGTATTAAACCGCTTGTATGTTATGGATTATCCTAACGGTACACACAGGCGTTTGACCACAAATGAATTCACCGAAGCACATCCTGCATGGTCTCCTGACGGTAACCATATTGTGTTTACTACATGGACACCTGAAGGTGGAAATCTTGTAAAGGTTAATGTAAATGGCAAGGCAGTTCAGCAAAGATTAAATAAAGAAAATGACTTTTTCCAATACCCTGTTTTCAATAGCACAGGCGATCGCATTGTATTCCTTCGCAACAAAAATCAGCGTTTTAAAGAATCAATCGGACCTGGTTATAATGGCTCAGAAGAACAGTTTGCATGGATACCTGCAAATGGTGGTGACATCACAATTATAGACAACACTCGCGGAAGATATAATCAACACTTTGTGAAAGGTGATGATAGAATTTATTTGAACAGTGGAAACGGTGAATTGCTCTCTATCCAGTGGAATGGGACTGATGAAAAGGTACATGCAAAAATCACTGGTATCACAACTTACGGCACACATCTTCAACATACAAAAAACGGAGCAATAACCGATAACTGTATGATCAAGGAAGATGATACTGAAATGGAAAACACTTTACCTTCTCCCGCAGGGCAAATAACACTTTCTCCTTCGGGAAAAAGAGCGTTGGCACAAGTGTATAACGAGATATATGTAGTGCAGATTCCTAAGACAGGTAAGATGGTGAATATATCAGTTGCTGATCCGGCAAATGCGCAGTTTCCATCAAGAAAAGTAACTGACCTGGGAGGAGAATTTCCGACGTGGGAAGGTGATAATAAAGTTCATTGGAGTTTGGGAAGTTCTCACTTTGTTTATGATGTTGCCCGTGCAGAGATGTTTGAAGACAGCTTGAAAGTAGCTAAGAAAGCTGAAGATAAAAGAAAAGCGGATTCAATTGCCCAGGCGAAAATAAATCCGCCGAAGGCTGATACAACTAAAAAAGATGTGGCTAAGACTGATACAAAAAAGAAGGAAGACCCGAAGTATAAACCTGAAGAAAAAGAGATAAGTGTTATTTATACGAAAGATATTCCTACGGGAACGGTGTTGCTTAAAGGAGCAAGAATCATTACCATGAATGGAAATGAAGTAATAGAAAATGGTGATGTATTAGTCGTTAATAACAGAATAGTATCGGTCGGCAAAAGCGGAACATTAACGGTGCCTGCGAATGCCAAAATTTATGATGTCGCAGGTAAAACAGTGATACCTGGATTTGTAGATACACACTCACACATGTGGCCTCAATGGGGTATGCACAAAAATCAGGTTTGGATCTATGCAGCTAATCTTGCTTATGGTGTAACAACCACCCGTGACCCGCAGACTGCAACAACAGACGTATTGACTTACAGCGATATGGTTGAAGCAGGTATGATGGCTGGCCCACGTGTTTATTCTACAGGACCAGGCGTTGGATTTTGGGGTTATAATGTGAAAGATTCTGCACAGGCAGAAAGCATACTTCAGCAGTACAGCAAATATTATAATACTAAGTACATAAAAATGTATTTGACCGGTAATCGCCAGCAGCGCCAGTGGATTATTATGGCTGCAAGAAACCAGAAAATTATGCCTACAACTGAAGGTGGTTTGGATTACAAACTAAACATTACAAACCTGTTGGATGGTTATCCAGGACACGAACATTCTATCCCTATTTATCCTTTGTATAAAGATGTAGTAAAAACGATAGCTGATGCAAAGATGACGGTTACCCCTACTCTACTGGTTTCTTACGGCGGGCCATGGGCTGAAAATTACTACTACGAAACAGAACAGCCTTACAAAGATGCAAAGCTCCAGTACTTTACACCTTATGAAGAGCTTGCGCAAAAATCAAGAAGAAGAGCAACATGGTTTATGGATGAAGAACACGTATTTCAGAAGCATTCAAAGTCTATGAAATCTATTGTTGAAGCGAACGGGCTTGCGGGTGTAGGTAGTCACGGACAGTTGCAGGGTCTTGGATATCACTGGGAAATTTGGGCAATGCAATCAGGCGGAATGAAGAATCATGACGCATTGAAAGCTGCTACAATTTTAGGAGCTACAGGATTAGGGCTTGATAATGATCTTGGAAGTATAGAAAAAGGAAAGCTTGCAGACCTTATCATCCTTGATAAAAACCCGCTTGATAATATACGCAACACAAACACTGTGAAATACGTGATGAAGAATGGTCGTTTGTATGACGGTAATAATGCCAATGAAATCTATCCTCGGCAGCGCAAGATGGAGAGAGAAGAATGGAATTATGAAAAGCCAACTGTTACTACTGCTCTGAAAGATTAATTGTCACTTATCACTCGCACAAAAAAGCCGCAGTTTATAACTGCGGCTTTTTCTTTGATCGAATATTTTTATCTAAATAAACCTTTAGGAACAGGTCTTTGCAACAAATGCTGGTAGATGAACTTGGTTTTCAAGTTGGTGAAGTGGTCTCCTTTTGCTCCACCCCATCCATGTCTTCCGCCGGGATATAACATAAACTCAAAATCCTTCTTCTTATCCTGCAAAGCACTTATTAATTGCATGCTGTTTTGCATGTGCACATTATCATCACTTGTACCATGTACAATTTGCAGCATGCCTTTATACTTATCAATATAAGTGAACACAGAACTTGATTTGTAACCCGCAGCATTGTTTTGCGGAGTTCCCATAAACTTTTCTGTGTAATGAGAATCATACAAGCTCCAGTCAGCAACAGTTCCTCCTGCCATACCATGTGTAAATACATCGGCACCATAGGTAAGACCGTAAGCCGACATATAACCACCATAACTAAACCCTGTTATACAAACACGTGCAGGATCTGTATTTCCGTTTGCGATAAACCACTTAGCCATTGTTTTATAATCTTCCATTTCCCAATAGCCAAGGTTTTTATACATGTAGTTTACACCTTGCTTTCCAAAATGTCCACTTGCCCTGTGATCAAAAGCAACCTGTATCAAACCTTCGTTTGCCATAAACTGGCGGTTCGCATTCCATGTCCAGGTATCCCAAACATTTCCTGCATTTGGTCCGCCATAAATGCTTATTAAAATTGGATATTTCTTGTTTGGATCCATGTTCATCGGCCAGGTTACTAATGCAGGCAGCTCATACAAACCATCGGCACTTTTAATCCTGATCAACTCAGTTTTAGCAACATTGTAATTGTTCATTTCACTACCCTGCAAACCTCCTAATTCACGAATGATTTTTCCGGTATTATCTACCAAAGCCATTCTTGTAGGAGTAGTAGCATTACTGTAGGTTGTAACAAAATACTTACCGTTTGGAGACATGTTTGTTTGAGCATGATGATAATCGCCAAAGGTTAAACGCTTCAGATCTTTTCCATTCATTTTGATGCTGTACAAATCTGTACGTGCGGTATTCTCACGACCTCGTGCAGTAAAATATACCACACCATTCTTTTCATCAATATACTTAGTACTTAAAACTGTATAGTTCCCGCTGGTGATTGGATTTTTTAAAGTACCATCAGAGTTGTGCAGGTACAAATGGTTCCATCCGGTTTTATCACTTTGCATAATAAAACCTTTATTTCCACCGAGCCATTCTATACGTCCGCCGGCTCCGTCTTCAAGATCAACCCATGTTTTTTGTTGCTCGTTGTATATTAACTTCTTACTTCCGGTTGAAGTGTTTACATCATATATTTTCAAGTCATTCTGATCACGGTTTATCCACGAGATCAACAATG
>DASVST010000045.1:0-4736 GCA_036387965.1 Segetibacter sp.
GATCCTTCAACCTTATTAGTACCCGAACGGGTAACGGCATTTACTCCACCACCAGTAAAATTGCCATAAGTAATATCGTATGGTGCTAAAACTACCTGGATCTCCTGAATAGCATCTAAAGATATTGGGGTAGTTCCTGCCGGTCCTCCGGGTGTGCCGGAATTAGATAAGCCGAACACATCATTATTAACAGCACCATCTATGGTAATATTATTAAACCTGTTGTTTGCACCGCCAAAGGAGTTGCCGTTTGCCTGAGGAGTTAAGCGGGTAAAATCCTGTAAGCTTCTGCTTAAGGTAGGTAGTGCAGCAATTTGTTGCCTGCTGATGCTTGTTGAAGCACCTGTTCTTCTTCTTGCAGTTGCATTTGTTGTCACAACCACTTCCTGAAGGTTAGATGATGTTGTGGCCAGGTCAGCGTCTATTCTTGTATTTTCACCCAAGGCTAAAAAGATGCTTTCTTGTGCAAAAGCCTGGTATCCAACATATGTGACCTCAATTCTGTAAGGGCCTCCGGGTATCATATTCGGTACACTGAAAACCCCTTCCCGTAACGACATACTTCTGTAAACTGTTCCTGTAGGCTGGTGGGTAGCCGTGATCGATGCACCTGCAAGCGGGGCAGTACCTGTTCTTACTGTACCGCTTATACTACTGGTTGTAGTTTGCGCGATAACCAAAGCGGGAAGCAGAAGAATGATAAATAATAATTGTAAAATTTTCATATTAGGCATAAAAAAGAATTAATTTACTATACAAAGAAGCACCAATTTTTTAACATTCAAAAGTATAATTCGAGAATAATTTATTGATAAGGCAATTCTTGTAAAGAAATGCTGCTTACACATAAGCATAAATAAAAAAAGCAGCCCCTGGTTTAGAGGCTGCTCATTTCGTACATCAATTAATTGAATATATAACGTAATCCAAATTGCATGTAATAAGTTGATGACAAACTTAACACATCTCGAAAAGTACCGGTACCCGGATTAACAAGGTCAGTCGCCAATCTGAATGTTGGTTTTGTGGTTCCGCCTGGTGTTAAGCTCGCAGTGTTGGCCGGAACCAAAATTTGCCCGCTGGATGCACTTGTTGTTTGTACATTTCCCCAACTACTGTTCAGCAGATTTCCAAAGTTAAATACATCAACACTAAACTGCAGCGTATTACGTTTGCCCCCGATGGTTGTAAAAATATCCTGAAGAAGTCTAAAGTCCACCTGGTTTCTCCAGGGCAATTTTCCTGCGTTTCTTTCAGCATATTGGCCCCTATGTTCGTTTAAATACTTATCCTGTTCCATATACTTGAAAAAGGCATCACTTTGCTGCTGGGGAGTATAAGTTACAGCAGCACTTCCGGTTCCTACAGTTAAGGGAGCAAATGTAATTTCTGATGGGTTACGTGGTATATATATCAAATCGTTGTTTGCACCATCACGGTTAAAGTCGCCACCGTATAAATAAGAAAAGCGCCCCTGGTTTGATCCTTCAAAAAATATGGAAAGAGTAGTTCCAAGATGTTTTAGATACTCTTTTCTATAAGAAAGACTTGCAATAAACCTATGAGGCACAATAAAATTAGGAGTACCTAATGTTGGATGATTTGGACCATTTACACTTGGAATAAGATTCCATGTATTGACTGGTTGATCACCTGCTCCCTCATACAAATTTTCAGCTTGTGAGTACGTATATGCTACCTGTCCAAAAAAGCCCCTTGTAAATTGCTTTTCAAGCCTTGCTGTTATTGAATAATAGTATCCTTGCTTGTCATTATCTGTAACAATAGCTGTAAGTGAGCTTGCATCGTTAGTTGAACTTAATGCAGCATTTGGATTCGGACGAGTTCCCGGAGCAACAGCCTGGCTCTTTATTAGGGGATTTAAATATTTCTGTGTATTGAATTGCGGATAAAACAAACGGTTATCCGGGTAACCGGAAACACTTAGAGGCAGAGGAGTAACGAGGTTAACATTTCTTGAATAGGTAACACGCATATCCCAATTATATATCGCTTCCAGTGACCCTACAAAACCTCCGGGCAACCTTTTATCCACGCCAAGGCTGGTTTTCCAGCTTTGCGGGTTCTTAAAATCTTCAGAAAATGCAGTTACTGTTGATGGAATCAAAGTACCAGCTTGTGGAACAGTTGCCGGTCTATAGGCTGTAGGACTCGGATTGAATGGCCCGGGAGTATTTGCCACGCCATTGAAATTTTGAGTGACCTGGATCATACCTGAATTACTTGACTGTCCTACTATCCATACAAACGGAACACGACCGGTAAAAATTCCTGTACCCCCACGAACCTGGAATGAACGGTCACCTTTTACATCCCAATTAAAGCCTATCCGCGGCGACCAATTAATAGCGGGCTTTGGTAATTCTCCCGTATTTATTTTAGTTCCATTTTCGAACGTTAATGCAGCGACTAAAGGGTTTGTTCTTATCTCTCTTACATCAGGATAAGTTGTCAGATCTGCACGTAAACCGGCAGTTAAACGCAATTTTGAAGTTAAAGCAATTTCGTCCTGACCGTATACAGAGTACTGGGCAAATTTGAACCTTGAATACGCCTGTTCAAAGTTTGGAAGCAGTGAAAAGGTTTGAGTAAAATCTAAAGGTTTAGCAGTACCACTTACAAAATCTTCCCACGAATTAAACCGGTAATAGCTTGCTCCTAATGGTTGGAAACCGTTCTTAGTATCAGTAAAGTCAGCCTGTGCACCCACGGTAAAAGTATTCTTTCCCGAATTCCAGAGTAGATTATCTACAATAGAAGTAATTTTTACATCTCTTAAGTTACCAAAACTAAAAGGCTCATATCCAAAAGAAGTAAACGTTCTGTTGTCTTTAAGAATATCTACAAAAGGGAATACTGAACTTTCTGTACTTCTTGGTTCATTTTGATTGTTCCTTGAGACTCTCAAAGTATTTGCGAACTTTCCTAATTTGGAATTTAATTCTGCTGCAAGGGAGTAGAAATTGTTTTCCTCAAAATAGTTTGAATTCTTAAAATGTAACGCGAAAATATCCTGCCTGTTTCCAACAGCACCGCTAATACCTGTACTCCCAAAAGAGGTACTGACAAAGGATGGCCTTTTGCTATCAACATGGCTATACCGAACGTTAAACCTATGATTGTTAGTGATATTCCAATCAATTCTAGCAAGATACTTCACTCGCGTTTCTTCAAAGTCGTACCCCTGGTAAGGCCCGGTTTCGTAGTTATACTTGGATTTTAAGTAAGCGCTTATCATATCCAATTCAGAAACAGTTGGCCGGGCTATGGTACCGGTACCCGTAAATTGGGTTGGAGATGTTGCAGCAAATTTTTGCTGTCCGGGACGAATGTCTTTTTCGTTCTCGTAATTTAAGAAGAAAAATAGCTTGTTTTTAATAATTGGGCCACCAACACGAGCACCGTATTGCAAAAATTCACGTCTTTGCAATGGAAATTCACTCTTACCTACTTTATTACCTTGTTGTTTATCAGTTCTGAAGAAGCTATAAGCAGAAGCACTGAAATTATTTGTTCCGGCACGTGTAACAGCATTTAACGAACTACCTATAAAACCGGATTGACGAACATCATACGGAGTAATGTTTACTGAAATTTCTTCCAAAGCATCTAAAGAAATAGGAGAACCACCTGCAGGCAGGTTTCCACCAATACCGAAGGCATTATTGAATTCAGCTCCGTCAACTGTAATTTGATTCTGCCTGTAGTTTCCACCACCAACAGCCTGTCCGTTAGATTGTGGCGTTAAACGGGAAAGGTCGTTTATGCTTCTTGAGATACTTGGCAATCTTTCAATTTCTCTCCTACCCACGTTAGTTACAGCACCTGTACGATTTGCATTTAAAATGGAATTTCTTCCTGTAGTTGCAACAACAACATTTTCTAACGATGCTGCTGCAGTTTGCATCGTAGCATTCAAAACAAAAGCTTCAGCAAGTCTTAGATAGATATCGTTATAACGCTGAGGTTGCAAACCAACGAAGCTGATTACAACTTCATATGGACCGCCCACCTGCATGTTTGTAATATTAAACCTGCCACCAGCCTGGCTTGAGCCGGAATATCTTGTACCGGAAGGCGTATGTGTAGCCGATATTGTAGCGCCCGTTAAAGGCTGTCCCCCCGCATCTGTAACTGTACCCGTTAAGTTACTCGTAGTAACCTGCGCGTACATCACAAAAGATGAGGTGAGCATTATAAATAAAAGAGTAAAGAGTTTCATATTGTTAATGTGGTTTAAAGTTTTGTCAAAGAAAATAAAATAAAAGGGAACGTTGTAAACAATATGTTAACAGCTTCTAAGACAACAAAGGAATGAATAATGCGGCATCGTTTACCTATTAGTTATTATCAAATTGTAAACAGTTATAACTGAATCTCATTCATATGTTTAAGTGCTTAGACGTACTTTTGTACCTATAAATATGTGTATGTTAGATTCGATTGAAAGTGCAATAGAGGATATTAAAAAGGGGAAATTAGTTATCGTCGTGGATGATGAGGACAGGGAAAACGAGGGAGATTTTGTAACCGCAGCTCGCAACGTTACGCCGGATGTTATAAACTTTATGAGCAAGGAAGGCAGGGGTTTAATATGCGTTCCGCTTGAAGAAGACAGGTGTGAGGCATTAGGTTTGGAGATGATGGTGAATACAAATACCTCGTTACACGCAACTCCTTTTACCGTTTCTGTTGATTTATTAGGTCACGGCTGT
>DASVST010000046.1:0-4143 GCA_036387965.1 Segetibacter sp.
TTACCCCAGCCTAACCCAGAGTTCTTACCCAAGCAGGAAAAAATAATAATCAACAAGAAGATTAAGTTTTTAGGTTCTATACAGGCGTATGTATTATGGGCCCTGATATTAGTTGCAGTCTATTTATTATTATCCAGAATAGAAAACAAGAACTTTAATTTACAAGTAAGTGATGCAGAAAGTATAGACTTTCAGGTTCTACTAACAGAAGATTCGTTAAAAAGTCCGTTGTGCAATTGTCCCAATCCCGATCTAAATAGTTATGGGTTTATGCAGTTTTTCAAGAATGTTACTATTAATGATTCCAATGATACTACCTCCTTTGTCATAACAGCGCCCTCGTCTCAAAATTTAAGTACGTATGGTTCTTATCAGTTTAAGGCAAAACTGTACGTCTTTAAAAAGACTCCGTTTATGACTTATGATGTTGACTCTGTTCTACAAGCTGGCGAATATCTCCAAAACTTTGAGCTACTATATAAAAAGGATTTAGATAGTATTTATTACGTGGCGCTAATAAACAACGGAACCTTGAAATCTAAAATGATATCAGATAATTATATTTCTTCTTTGCTTCCAGGAAACAATGCTCATATTTCTTTTAAGAAAAAATTTGAAAAATACTCGGATACATTAAAATCTATCAGTGTAGACTACAAAGCAAAATATATAAATACAGAAGAAGCTCAACAAGTGTTTTATGAATATTTTGGGCCTAAAGTTTCCTTTTATTCAGATTCTACTTTCGAAGTTTTGGGAGCAAAAGGGGGTGAAATAATGAGTGATAAAAAAGAGCTAAAAGCCTTAGCAGAGAATACTTTTTGTTTGCTGGTTGTAGACGTGCCGTATAAAGCCAGGATCAGCATGGGTATATGGGGGGATTTCCAATATAATGCCTGGCATTCGGAAATGTTAAAAGAGAGATTTAAAGGTGAAGTGAAAACTGGTCTTTTTATTAATCATACACCCCATTTTTTAGAAAAATCTGATGGTTCACACGTGCTGTATGATTTTCATAAAGATAAAGAAGCTGTATATCTACCCCCGATATTTATTCAATCAGCACACAACATAAACTTTAGCTTGGAAAATCCTCTAAACGAGAAAGAATATAGTGACCTACTTAAGAAAACTAATGCTAACGGTAAAATCTACAGCAATCCTTCATTCTCAAACGGGATAACAATTGAGTCGGTAACACCATTAGAGCTTCAAATTCCTGACTCAATATTGAAACTTGAACACTCATTATTTAGTGATACTTTAAAATATTTTGGCTTCGAAAAAGCTCGAAGAATAGCCGAAAAATATCTATACATAGCAAAAAAATACGGCACAATTCCCCTTCCTCCAATAAAAAACGATATTACAAACATCGAACTTTATTATCCTCAACTACCTACGAAGAATGGTATATACTATTTCGGAAATTTAGGCCAAATAAATTTTTCAAAAGCAAAATATACCTATTCCTATGGCATTAGTGGGAAAGAAGAATGTAATGCTTGTGATCTAAGCCTTTCTGACATTAACATTAATAATGCTTCTCCTTTTTATGCTCCTATTCCTTTAAACCTTTCTAAACATGCAAATACAGAACTTGCCTTCGAAATTCATGGAAAAGCCTCAATGGAAGTAAATGATGAGCAAATTGGAAAATCATTTTTTCAAAACCGTTTCTTTCAGGATTTAGCAGGATTTATGGGAATTTTAGGAGTCAGTGTTATTGGAATATGGCAATATATTAAAAGAAATCCATCTTTAAGCAAATAGGTTGCTCTGGTTAGAAGCCGAATTACATCAACTTGCGTTCAACGTGGCTGCAATGTTCTCCAGACAATTTTTTTGAATATTTTAAGATCAAATTTTTAAAAGGATTTCATTCTAAACAACCCTATTGACACGGTATCAGATTGAGCTTCTCCTTTAAACAGATTTTTACAAGGAACATTAACTGCTATTATTCAACTAAGGCGGTTATTTATTTCTCACTTTATAAACCATAGTTAATCCCAACTCCATCCATACAATACACCAAAAGATACCGGATTAACTCCTTTGTTATAAAGCTTGTAAGATAATTTAAGTCGCAAAAAATTCCGTCTTGAAAGTTTAAGATCATACCCTGCTTTAACTGCTCCACCAAAATCGAGGGTCGCAGGATTTGGTCCATAGACTACTTCAAAAGGATTAGGCTGAGGATAAAAGTATTTTATTACTCTTTCCTTTCGGTAGCGAATTGTTGGACCAACTCCTGTAAAAAATCCATTCTTATGATACTCCAGTAAAACATCATTTGAAAAAATCAACCTGTAAGTAACAGACCCTTCTTTTCTTTCTTTCACTTTAAGAGACTCTCCATAAAACCCATCTAACGAGGTTGAGATACTGAAATCTTTGTTTAACTTTTTAGAATAACCTACTTCAGGATTAAAAAAATTCAGGAACTGCCCATTTTTCCAATCATTAAAATGTGTGATGTTTAACCCAACCGACAAGGTATTTTTTTGGGCAGTAGATGCCATAGATATACAGGTGTATAGTAACATCAAAAACGTTCGGCAATATGTTGTCATATAGTTTAAATGAAAAGAGGCTTAACACTAAAGGTAATGCTAAGCCTCTTTTATAGTTAATGATTAATCTGAATTTTAGAAGTAGTGCTCTTACCATTACCCACAATTAGAAGAACGTACATCCCCTTACTAAATTTTCTTGTGTTAATTCTGTTTAGCCCGGTGTTGCACTGTTGCTCAAGCACAACTCTGCCGTTTAGGTCGAGGAGCTTTACTTTAGCCTTCGTGGTCAACTCTACATTAATAAACTCGTCTGCCGGGTTTGGAAAAATTGAAATACCCTTAGGAACATCTTTAATAATAGTTTCTACACCAGTAGTGTTTGACATCATTAAACGTCCAGAGCATGAGTAAGTACTATACCATGCAGTTGCTGTTACCGGATTCCCAACTCCACTTGTGAGAGTAGCAGATATAGGTAAAAACACATCGGGGTCCATTGGTCCACTGTGTAGTGTTAATTGATCACCTGATATTGTAAAATTAAAATCAGGAGGTACATTCCATGTAATAGTTCCATTTGCCGGTCTAAAAGCAGCTGTAATAGTTATTGGGAACGGTGGTGGGCTAAAGGGATCGTCATAACATACGTTAATTGATGTAGCGTCCAGAGTTATACAGTTAGGATTTGCAACGGCACCAACACCGACTGCTGCCCAGGCATTTCTTACTTGCATTACTTCATTAGAACATTCACCAAACCAGCCAATTGCAGCGTTTATTGACCCGTTTCTTGCATCATTATAATTAGAATTTTGTCCTAAGTAAAATAGAAGTGTTCTCCATGCAATTAACGCAGCATTATCAATACCTATTCCAGTTACATTTCCCCCATTCACAAGGTTTCCATTTGACAACAAGAAAAACCATCGGTTTTGAACTCCTGAATTTGTATGTACTCCGCCATTATCCCCAGTGCCTGTAGCCCAAAACAGACCCTCGAACTGCGCCGGATCACCATACAAATTTGGATTTTCCATATCTCTTATGCCCCCAGTTTCCACAAAAGCATCTTCCCCGAGGCGCCAATCAAAAACTCCTCCCTGGGCTCTACGTTCTACCATAAAACCAAATATATCAGAGAATGATTCATTTAGTGCCCCCGACTGATTTTCATAAATAAGATCAGCTGTTGCTTTGGTTAAACCATGTGTTATTTCATGTCCAACAACATCAAGGGTAGAAAGACTTCTATCTCCTTGAATTGTCCTGCCTATTAATATTTTATCATTGTTGTTGTTGTCATAAACATAGGATGCACCACCATTAGCTGAAGGATCATCGACTAGCAATTTGATTTGTCTTCCGCCATTATTGCAACCATTTCTTCCGTAAACATTTCTATACAGATCCCAGGTCATTTCTGCGGCCCAATGGCCAGATGTAGCTGATTGATTATTGGTTCCCCACCATGTTCCCCCATTAGTAGCTTCTGGGTTGAAGCCATATCCATACTTAGTGTGAATATTTCTGTTACAGTCATACAGTCTATGATTATAGGTCGGAAAACCCCTCCAATCAGTTACTATTGTCTGGTTCCCGTTGTATAGTGTAGTTGCAGTTGCGT
>DASVST010000047.1:0-6538 GCA_036387965.1 Segetibacter sp.
CGAAAAATTCTATGCAGTACGCCTCGGTTGGAACTGCTGATAGTAATGCATATAGCTATGCAGGTTATACAAGAGATCTTAAAAAGGTTTCAAGCCATTTAGCAGTTCCTATTGCAGAAGTAGAAGGAAAAAGCAATTACGGAAGGATTTCTAAACAGGCGAACGGAAACCTGTTATCAAGACAAAACATCAGAATGAAGCAGATGCCTTCATTAGAAGGAATGGGTCTGAAAGATGTTGTGTACTTGTGTGAAAATTTAGGTTTAAAAGTAAATGTTAGAGGTAGAGGGAAAGCAATCGCTCAATCAATAAACGCTGGACAAAGTATAGCGAGAGGTCAATCAGTAAGTGTACAATTAAATTAATAAAACCGAACAAAACAAGTGGCAAAACTTCAAGACATATTATATCATGTTCGCCTGCAATCGGTGCAAGGCTCAACTAATCTTGAAGTAAAAGACGTGCAGATCGATAGCCGCAAGGTTTCTGAAGGATCAGTGTTCGTTGCTATAAAAGGAGCGCAGAGTGATGGACATCAATTCATCAACAAAGCAATTGAATTAGGTGCTATTGTTATCGTTTGTGAAGACATGCCGGGTTCTTTGACAGAAGGGATTTCATACCTGCAAGTAAGCAATGCGCAGGAAGCAGTTTCTTATATGGCGCACAACTTTTATGGTGAACCATCTACTAAAATCAAGTTAGTTGGTGTAACAGGAACTAACGGAAAAACGACGATCGCTACTTTATTGTACAAGTTGTTTTCACAGCTTGGTTACAAGTGTGGTTTGATAAGCACGGTTCAAAACCATGTTGGTGCAGAAGTAATTCCTTCAACCCATACTACTCCGGATGCTATCAGTTTGAACGAGCTTTTAAAGAAGATGGTTGATGATGAATGCACACACGCATTTATGGAAGTAAGCAGCCATGCCATTCACCAGCATCGCAGTACCGCACTTGATTTTGTTGGAGGCTTGTTCAGTAACATATCGCATGATCATCTCGATTATCATAAAACGTTTGATGAATACATAAGAGTAAAGAAGAAATTCTTTGACGGCTTATCAGCTAACGCATTTGCGATTTCAAATGTTGATGATAAGAGAGGAGCAGTGATGCTGCAGAATACAATTGCAAAAAAGTATTTCTATAGCCTGAAGACTGTTGCTGAATACAAAGGAAAAATTCTTGAAAACAGTTTGACCGGTTTGGTAATGCTTGTGAACGATAAAGAAGTTCACTTCAGGTTGATTGGAGAATTCAACGCTTACAACATATTAGCAGTTTACGGTGCGGCGATCTGTCTTGGTGAAAGCCCTGACGAAGTACTTACAACGCTTAGCCTTCTTACAAGTGCCGAAGGAAGATTTGATTATATAGTTAGCTCCCGAAAAATCATCGGGATAGTTGACTACGCCCACACACCTGATGCGCTGGAGAATGTTTTAGAAACAATAAAGAAGTTACGAAAAGGGTACGAACAAGTTATAACTGTAATTGGATGTGGTGGTGATAGAGATAAAACAAAGAGACCAGTAATGGGTGAAGTTGCATGCGAGTTAAGCGACAAAGTAATATTTACAAGTGACAATCCACGTACTGAAGATCCATTAGAAATACTAAACGATATACAGAAAGATCTTGGAAGTGCAGCGAGAAGGAAATCCATTTCTATAGCAGATAGAAGAGAGGCAATAAAGACCGCCGTAAGCTTTGCTAAGGCTGAAGATATACTGTTGATAGCTGGAAAAGGACATGAGAAGTACCAGGAAATAAACGGAGTAAAACATGATTTTGACGATAAGGAGGTGTTAAAGGAAATGTTTGAACTGTTGGAGAAATAAATTATAAACCTATAGTCAGTTGACTATGGTATAACAACAAATATGCTGTATCACTTATTTGAATGGTTAACAAAAGAAGGGGTTAAATTTCCGGGAAGTGGATTGTTTCACTTCATCACCTTCAGGGTGTTGCTTGCACTTTTGTTGTCGTTAATAATTGCCACAGTATTCGGAAAAAAGATCATCAACATTTTACGGAGAAAGCAAATTGGTGAAACCGTTAGAGACTTAGGATTACAAGGTGAAGCAGAGAAAAAAGGAACACCAACAATGGGTGGAATCATAATCATACTTGCTATTATCATTCCTACACTCTTGTTTGCAAACCTTGAAAAAGTTTATGTGAGGCTGATGCTTTTAAGCACAATCTGGTTAGGCATAATAGGCTTCATTGATGATTATTTCAAGCTACGTGCAAGAAGAATAGCTAAGGAGAAAGGGATACACTATAAGAAGACAGATGCTGATGGTCTTGCAGGAAAGTTCAAAATATTTGGACAAGTAGTATTGGGAATAATAGTTGGTGCCACATTATATTTTAATGAAAGCGTAACAGTTCAGAGAGAGGTAATTGGTTCTAAGATAACAAAGCCACTAAATGACTCTGTTATCCAAAGAGGCGAAAAATTGTTAGATGATACCGTGAGATATTTTGATGGTAAAATGCATAGGTACGTAACAGTTAAAACGCCTATTACCACAATTCCGTTTGTCAAGAATCATGAGTTTAATTACGCGAAATTATTACCTGCAAGTTGGGCGAACTATACATGGGTATTGTACATTCTCATAGTTATATTCATCATCACCGCAGTTTCAAATGGATCAAATATTACTGATGGATTAGATGGACTTGCAACAGGAGTTGCAGCATTAATAGGTGTGTGTCTTGGTGTGTTTGCTTATGTAAGTGGCAATATTCGACTATCGGAATACCTCAACATAATGTACATCCCCAACCTTGGTGAGCTTAGCATTTTTATAGCAGCTTTCATAGGAGCATGTGTAGGTTTTCTCTGGTATAACGCTTTTCCTGCGCAAGTATTTATGGGTGACACAGGTAGCCTTGCACTGGGCGGTATAATTGCTTCCTTAGCAATCATTGTAAGAAAAGAATTGCTGATACCGATTATCTGCGGGGTGTTCTTAGTAGAGCTGGTAAGTGTGATCATCCAGGTTACCTATTTCAAATACACGCAAAAAAAGTATGGCGAGGGCAGAAGAATTTTTAAGATGAGTCCTATTCATCATCATTATCAAAAGTTAGGATATCACGAAAGTAAAATAGCTGTTAGGTTCTGGATAGTAACAATTCTGTGTGTGGTTTTCAGCATCATGTCACTGAAATTAAGATAGTACATGAAGCACAGAATGGTAATACTTGGTGGAGGTGAAAGTGGAATTGGTGCAGCGATACTTGCGAAGCAAAAAGGATACGAAGTGTTTGTAAGCGATGGAGGAAAGATAGCTGACAAGTATAAAAAAGAGTTCATTGAAAATGAAATAGAGTTCGAAGAAAGTCAACATTCAGAAGATAAAATTTTGAATGCTGATGAAGTGATGAAGAGCCCCGGAATTCCAGAGAAAAATGAGATGGTGAAGAAGATCAGGGAGAAAGGAATACCGGTGATAAGTGAGATAGAATTGGCTTTCAGGTTTAAAGGTGATAGTAAGATTGTTGCGATCACGGGCAGTAATGGTAAGAGTACAACAACAGCACTCACTTACCATATCTGCAAGCATGCAGGATTGGATTGTGCATTGGTCGGCAACATCGGTTATTCATTTGCTAAGCAAGTGGCTGAAGATCCAAAGCCGCTTTACATAGCAGAAATAAGTTCTTTTCAGTTAGATGATATTAAAACTTTTCGTCCTGACGTAGCAATGTTACTCAACATAACAGAAGATCATTTAGACAGGTATGAGTACAAGTTCGAGAACTACATCAACAGCAAGTTTAAGATCATCGAAAACCAAACAAGTAACGACCACTTCATTTATTGTTTAGATGATGAAGTGGTTATGAAACATATTCTGAACAAACCCATAATTCCAAACCCATTGCCATTTAGTATGAAACAAGAAGTAAAAAAAGGTGGTTACATAAAGGCAGATCAGATGATGCTACGCATCCAGGAAGAACGCGTAAGCATGAGCATTTACGATTTTGCCTTGAAGGGAAAACATAATCAAAACAATACTATGGCAGCCGGAATTGCAGCCGCTACCCTCGGCATCCGAAAGGAGAAGATCCGCGAAGCGGTCAAGACATTTGAAAGCCTCGAGCATCGCATGGAATATGTTGCTACCGTACGTGGAGTTGAGTTCTTCAACGATAGTAAAGCCACGAATGTAAACAGTACCTGGTTTGCTTTAGAAAGTCTGAACAAACCAACTGTTATAATTCTCGGCGGAGTGGATAAAGGCAATGATTACTCCTTAATAGAAGAGCTTGTGAGAGAGAAAGTAAAAGCAATTGTTTGCATGGGTTTAGATAATAAAAAGATACACGCTGCCTTCAAAAACATTGTAAAAAACATTGTTGATACAGATAACTCTGCCGATGCAGTAAAGACCGCATTCCAGTTAGCTACTAAAGGTGATGCAGTTCTGTTAAGTCCTGCATGTGCAAGCTTTGATTTGTTCAAGAATTATGAAGAGAGAGGAAAGAAATTCAAAGAGGCAGTAAAAGAACTATAAAAAGTGAATACACTAAAAGATATAAAATTCTCTGACATGCCTTCTCTTGAAGGTATGGGTGGTGGCTTGCTAAAGCGCACCAGGGGAGATAAATATATCTGGGGTATAGTCATCTTTCTTGCGCTTACATCTTTGTTAGTTGTTTACAGCGCAACAGGCTCTTTGGCATATAAGCTTTACAAAGGGAACACCGAGGTATACCTGTTTAAGCAGTTTGCTTTTATCATGCTCGGTATGGTGGTTATCTATTTTGCTCATCGAATTAACTATACGATTTACTCAAGGGTTGCACTTTACTTGTTCCTCGCATCTATACCACTTCTAATATTCACGTTATTTTTTGGTGCAAGAATAAACGAGGGTAGCAGGTGGATCATGTTGCCGGTAATAAGAATGACAATTCAAACGAGTGATTTAGCGAAGCTTGCATTGTTCATGTATCTCGCAAGGCAGCTAAGCAGAAAGCAAACAGTGATCAAAGACTTTAAAAAAGGATTTCTTCCGTTGATTACACCTGTTGTAATAATCTGTGGTCTGATAGCTCCTGCAAATCTTTCAACAGCTTTATTAACTGGTGCAACAAGCTTACTCTTGATGTTCATTGGTCGGGTGAGTGTAAAACATATTCTTGCAACAGTCGCTATCGCAATGATACCGGTAGCAATCTTGATTTCTGTTGCAGTCTTCTCCCATTCTGATAAAGCAGATACACTCGATGGAAGAAATGTTGGAGTAACTGAAAAGATGAGATCAGTTGGTCGTGTGGGTACGTGGATTAAACGTGTGCAGGATTTCATTTATGCTAAGGCAGATGAAACTCCTTACCAAATGCAGCAATCACAAATTGCAATCGCTAAAGGTGGTGTGTTTGGCTTAGGTCCGGGTAATAGTGAGCAGCGTAACTTTCTTCCTCACCCTTATTCAGATTTCATCTATGCAATTATTATAGAAGAATATGGATTGATTGGAGGTGCGATCATCATTTTCATCTACCTCGTTTTCCTGTTGCGATGCATAAGCGTGTTCAGACGATGCCCCTTTGCTTTCGGTGCTTTCCTCGCAATGGGATTAAGCTTCACGCTGGTGATACAAGCAATGGCAAACATGGCGGTAACAGTTGGATTGGTGCCTGTAACAGGAGTCACATTACCGTTGGTGAGTATGGGAGGAAGTTCATTCTTATTTACATGTGCAGCAGTTGGAATTATATTAAGCGTAGCAAGAAACGTAGAAACACTGGAAGGTAAAGAGCCGTTAAACCCGGTTTTAGAAGAAGATAACGTAGAGGAAAAAACGGCGCCAGCGAATGCATAGAAAAATAATTATAGCTGGTGGCGGTACAGGTGGACATATTTTCCCTGCGATAGCAATAGCTAACGCTTTAAGAAGTCTGGAAAGTGAAATAGAGATATTGTTTGTAGGTGCAAAGGGAAGAATGGAGATGGAAAAAGTGCCGCAAGCGGGATATAAGATCGAAGGTTTAGACATAACAGGTTTCAACAGAAGTTCTTTGATAAAAAACATCGGCTTACCATTTAAGTTGATTAAAAGCTTTTTCCAGGTAAAGAAAATTATTGCCGCATTTAAACCTGATGCAGTGATTGGAGTAGGTGGCTATTCAAGTTTTCCTGTGTTGAAACATGCGCAGCATAAAGGCATACCAACCTTCATCCACGAGAGCAATTCTTTCGCAGGTAAAACAAATATGATGGTTGGAAAGAATGCAACCAAAGTGTTTGTTGCGAGTGATGGGATGGAGAAGTTTTTTCCAAGCGAAAGAATAATGATAACAGGAAATCCTGTTAGAAAAGCAATTGTAGAAGAAACAATTTCACGAGAAGAAGCTATTACGCTGTTTGGACTTGATCCTGCAAAGACAACCATTCTCGCAGTAGGTGGAAGTCTTGGAGCAAGGAGCATCAATGAGGCATTAGCAGCCCAGTTAGATGCTTTTGAAAAAAATGATCTACAGCTAATCTGGCAAACCGGAA
>DASVST010000048.1:0-4396 GCA_036387965.1 Segetibacter sp.
TATCCTGTGAAATTCAGTTTGCTGTTTTATTACGATCAGTTGTATTTCATCAATGATTTGCTGCGGGTTGTCTTCAAGATGCATGTTTTTCTTACCGAATAAAGTCATGCGCTTTAGCGTGGCCACACGGACCCTAAAGAATTCGTCCATGTTGTTTGAGAAAATTCCTAAAAATCTTATCCTTGATTTTAACGGAACAGATGGGTCGTTCGCTTCCTGCAGCACCCTGGCGTTGAAGCTAAGCCAGCTAATGTCACGCGGTATAATTTTGTCTTTGCTCATATAGAAAGGTTATAACGGCAGTTGTTGCCTATTGTTATCTCTGCAGAAGATATTTTGATTGTTTAGTGGCCGATAAATCAACCGGCAATTTTAGCAACATCTAACGTGAAACCAATGGTGGTTCCCACATCGGGTTTGCTGCGTACATGAATAGTTTGTCCATGTGCCTCTATAATATGCTTGCAGATCGCAAGACCTATGCCAGTACCGCCAACGTTACGGCTTCTCCCGCTATCGGTCCGGTAAAAGCGTTCGAAAATCCTTGGCAGATGTTCTTCAGATATGCCAATGCCATCATCACTTATTTCAACGAGGAGGTGCTTTCCATCGGTATTATAAATGCTGGCGACGATGTTGCCATTGTCTTTACCGTATTTGGTGGCATTGCTTACCAGGTTGGTAATCACCTGCTTTATTTTTTCTTTATCAGCATAAACAGTCATCGCTTGTTCACATCCTTTTTTAAAACTGCATTTTATATTACGTGCGGATATTTTGAGCGACAGGGTTTCGTATACATCTTTAATCAGCTCTTGTATAATAAAACTCTTTTTATACAACGGCTGTTCGCCACTTTCAAGTCTTGTTATCTCATCAAGGTCGTTCACTAATGCAACCATCCGGTCAACATTTCGGGCCGCATTTTCCAAGAATTTTTTATTAACCGCGGGATTATCCAACGCGCCTTCAAGCAAAGTATCCACGTAACCTTGTATCGCAAAAATGGGCGTCTTGAATTCGTGTGCGAGGTTCTGCAGAAATTCTTTTCGATAAGCCTCGTTGCTTTTCAGCGTTTCAATTTCTTCTTTCTTTTGAGTGGCCCATTTTTCTACATCCTGCCTTACATCATCAATGCTTTTTTGCGGAAGGATGTATTTGTAATACGACTCCTCACGCATGGAAGCCTTCGTTTGATAAATGAATTTATATATCAACTTAAGCTTTCGGTAAATGAATCGCTCAAGCGTATAGTGAATAAGACTATAGCATCCTATGAAAGTTATCACAAACGCAAGTGCTGCAATCCACACCACCGGGCGAACAATGTAAAACCCCAAACCGATAGGTATAGAAACAAGGCAGGCCGTATACAATGAAAGCTGCTGCGGTGAAAGATTTTTAGTACTAAACATGCTGCAAAGCTAAGAGATGAGAGGGAAGACGGTGGAGGGTTTAGGGAAGACGGTGGAGGGTTGAGGGTGGAGGGTGGAGGGTGGACAGAATGAAGATGCCTGAATGATGTTGACCTTTATAAATTAATATTACTACTATTATTACCTTTTTCTTTTTACAATCCACAGTCAATTTGTGTATAACTACTCAGGGGGCTTGTAAATAACCATCTTAGGGCACTTTGCTTTTGGAAGGTTATTGACATATTCCTCAAACGTTGCGGGAGCCATTTGGTGCAGCAAGCTCCAGTGCGGTCTGGTTTGGTTATACAACCTTATTACTCTTTTCATCTCTTTTCTCAATGTCTGTAAACAATCTATCTTTCGGTGCCGCAGGTATTCATCTTTTATGGTCCGGTTTATTCTTTCGCTATAGGCATTCTCCCAGGCTTCATTACACATGCTTACTTTAATACCATGTTGTTTCAATGCATCCAGGTATTTATTAGAGTTGTATTGGCTTCCTCTGTCTGAATGGTGAATGAGCCCTTTTATATGTTCTTTTCCTCGTACTCTTATCATCATTTGCAATGCCTTCATATTTGCTTCAGCTTCCATGCCCTCACTGGCATGGTAACCTGTTATAACCCTTGTGTACACGTCTATAATAAAAACCAGATAATAAAAACGGGGCTTGACCCACAGATAAGTTATATCAGTTTGTACTACCTTATTAATGCCCTTTATTACTAACCCTTCTATAAGATTACCAAAGCGCCGCAAACGTACGCTGCGGGTGGTTTTGATGTAGTTGGGCGGATAAATAATTCTAAACCCTGATGCCATTAAAAGAGCTTCTGTTTTATCTCTTCCCAAGCCTGGATGTTTTAAGATAAGCGCCATTTTTCTACAACCCATCTCAGGATGATCTTCTCGCAATGCTTCTGCCTTTTCAATGAACTTTTGTGAACTGCTAAAAATGCTTTGATGCCTCTGCAGCTTTTGTTGTACCGACTGTTTGCTTACACCTAAATAACTATATAGCTCCTTTAAACTGAACCCTTTTTGCCTCTTGTTTTGCCTGTACCAATGGATGGAGGCATATTGATATTTTTTTTTAAATCAGTCCCAATATCCTGGCCAGCTATCTCTATAAGTTTGTTGAGATAGTCTATCTCCATTTGCTTACGACCAAGAGCTGCCTCCAGTTCTTGAACTTTCTTTTCAAGCGCCTTGCTTCGGTATTGCTCACTGTCCATTTGCATTACTAGTGTCGTTGATGACTGCAAATGTGTTGAAAACTTTTTTAACCACTTATACATTGAGGTAATACTTACCGCATATTCCCGGCATGCTCCCGTTACATTTACTTTGCCTTGCTCTATATCTTTTACAATCTTTTTTTTAAGCTGATCACTAAATATTCGCTGTGGCCTTAAGGATAGTTTCACTTTCGTTTTTGACATGTTTTGACCTCTTTTTGAGGTCAACGTATTTCAGGCAGTTACAGTCGAGGGTAAGGGGTTGAAGGCCGAAGGGAAAAAATCGTGAGGTGTGACACACATGCTTGCAATCCTCAACCAAACTATCGTCGTCGTCGATTGTCGATTGTCCATCATCCCTCTTCACTTGTCCATGGTCCATCGCGTCGGCACTCACACTTCTATCTCTCCTGCAAAAACTCTTGTTGCGGGGCCACATAGCCAGATGTCTTCAAATTGTTGTTCGCCCGTTTTATTAAATTCAACTGCTAAGTCCCCGCCGGGTGTTTGTACTTCAACGCGATTAAACCCTTGATGATTGTGCGCACAAACTAATGCACTTGCAGTTACACCCGTTCCACAACTTAATGTTTCATTTTCAACACCTCTTTCGTACGTGCGAACATAAATCTTGTCTTCCTCGTCGCTTATCTCAACAAAGTTTACGTTAATACCCTTGTCCTTAAATTCTTTGCTGTAGCGAATTTTTCTGCCTTCATCAAAAACGTTGTAGTGATGTATGCCTGTTATGAATTTCACATAGTGCGGCGAACCCGTATCTAACCGCACATTGCCAAGGTGTTCCTCAACCTTTGACACATCTTTCATTTTTAGCTGAACCCACCCGTGTTCATCAAACGTTGCATGATGTGGTCCGTCAACAGCAAGAAAAGTATACTCGTTTTTACGCAAGCCGATATCGGAAGCAAACTTAACAAGACAACGTCCTCCGTTACCACACATGCTGGCTTCATGGCCGTCAGCATTGTAATATTTCATTTCAAAATCATAACCTTCCAGTAAGTTCAACAACATTAAACCATCTGCACCGATTCCAAAGTGACGGTCGCACAAGCGCTGTACCTGCTTTACAGTTATGCCTGCATAAGCCTGCTCACGATTATCAAGAATGATGAAATCGTTGCCGGTACCCTGGTATTTATAAAACTGAATTTTCATTTACTGCAGTGTTGAAATAATCTCTAAAGATTTCGTGATCATGTTCTCAACAGCGGCATTGCCATCTTTACTAAATTCCTTCTTAATTCTATTTGCAACAATAGCACTTATGCTCAGGCATTGATGGCCTAACAATTTGCCTAAGCCATAGATAGCACTTGTTTCCATTTCGAAGTTTGTAATCCTATAATTACCTAACGCGAAATGGGTGAGACGATCAATAAGATCAGGGTTCGTAAGTCCCAGGCGCAACACCCGGCCCTGCGGTCCATAAAAGCCCGGGCAAGTAACGGTAATGCCGTGGTGATATCCTTCAACAAAATGCTTTAATAAACCAGCGCCCGCACCGGTTATGTAGGGGTGAGAAAAGTTGCTACTGATTTGAGTGTGTGCCACGAATTGCTGAACAATGTGCATTTCCTCTTCATTGTTTTCGTGGCGGTAATAGTTCAACAGATTATCTATACCTAAGCCGTGTGTGCTTACAACAAAGCTGTCAACAGGAATATCTTCCTGCAGCGAACCTGATGTACCGAGCCTGATAATGTTGAGCTGTGTGAG
>DASVST010000049.1:0-2226 GCA_036387965.1 Segetibacter sp.
CGTGCAACAGCTTCATTAACTATCAATTATAACTTTTATTTATTTAAGTACCAGTTATCCTTTTAAAACCAAATTATTAATGACCACTAAACCGGTATTGCTAGCAACTCCTGCAGTCTTTTTTCAAAATTTCCTATATCACATAGATAGTAGGTTAGTTCTTTGTGCGCCTGCCGATCCACTTCTTCCTTAAGTACATCATTAATCAGATTTAGTACAAGTACTTCATCAAAACGATCATATATACGACAGCCCTTTAGATTTGTTAAAAAAGTAGCCAATCCGTTTTCTACATAAGATACTATGCGTTTACCCTTAAACATTGCTTCCACTAAAACAAGTCCAAATGTATCAGAATAAGATGTAAATAGTAAAACATCAATATCATTCAGTGTATCCATTATATGTTCTTGGTCACCAATCCATCTTACATGTGGGGAATGATACAGTTCTTTCATATTACTTCCTTCCCCGCCCACCCAAATAAATTCATATGGCAATTGCTTATTAGCAGCCATATCCGCAACTCTTGAAAAAAATGAAATATTTTTTATTTCGCTTTGATATCCAATCATTGCTATAGTAATGACATTAACATCTGAAGGTCTGACATAAGGGAAATTTATGTTATTATAAATGATCTTATACATTGGTATAGAAGCAAAGTTTAAAAAATACTGCCGTTGCCATTCAGAAACAAAAGCTACTTTTCTTTTATTGAGCAATTTGTAGAAAAGCTTAAATTTAAGGGGATATTTTTTGGCTAAAGGCTCAGTGTGAGGTGCTGCTTCATGAAGATAAATAATTACGTCTTTCCTAAAATAACAAAGAAGTATAATGTTCCAGTGCTGAAAACAGCTAATACCGTTTACTATTATATTTTTAGAAAACAAGCTAAAGTAGATTAGCTTTAAGGTGCTGTATTTATAAGCCAGCCTTAATAACTTAATTTTCTTATTTGACGTTGCGATCTGATGCCTGTAATAGTTGTAAATGGGTCTTGCACTCCCACCAGAGAACGTAAAATCTTCCAAAACAATTAATTCATCGTATCTTCTTTTTAAACCAGTATAAGCGGACATAAATCTATTTTGATTTTCAGCGTAATATTTTATTTATGTAAGGGAACAATACGTTTGATGACCATTGCTGTATAACCCATTTACATAAGCCTTCCTTTAACAGACAAAAAATGTAGCAAAAGTGATCCCTAAACAAGCTTTTACTTCTTTACCAAATAATATTTAAACGGAAGCCAAATTCTTCTAAGGAGCTTAAACCTTGAAAAATACCTTCTGATAAACTCACCAATGACTATAATAGAATGAACACCAAAATAAGTTTTGACGGCTAAAAACAAAAAATGAAATGACAGAGAGTACTTTTTATCATCTAATGCCTGAAATGAAAACCATTTATAATTTTGTGACAACCATTCGTCCAATGGAAGGCTTTTAAAGTTTCTGTACTTTTCATAGTACTGCTGAAAGCCTTTACTCATTAGCTTGTAATTGCTCAAGAAAGATGACGAATGCTTACGATAGTATATTAAGGGTTTGGGTACAAAATCTACATCATGCTTCATTGCGACACGTAGATTCAGATCCAGATCTTCAACTAGCAAATCCTCATCCCATTTTCCTACCTCGATGATAACGCTTTTCTTGTAAGCTGGGCCTGGATGAAAATAGGAAGACCTGTCAAGAAGCAGGTTATTGACCATATTGCCTCGCTTATATAAGCTCAGGTCAGATTGTATGTATTTTCCTGTGTCTTCATAAAAATACCATCCACCTCCAAATACTATACCTGCATTGGTCGACTTCAACAAGTCCACTTTCTCTTCAACATTATCTGGCGTCATCCAGTCATCTGCAGAAAACGGAAAAATATAATCGCCTGAACATCTTTCAAGTAAAAAGTTGAAGTTTTTAGATACGCTTTGAGGGCTGGAATTTTGAAAGATTTGGTGCGAAATTCCTGAAGATTCTAATATGGACTTTGCTGTTTGATAAGAGTTATCTTTTGAAAAATTATCCAGAAACAAAACCTCGATGTCTTTGTAAGTTTGAGCCAATATTGACTCAAGACATTGTTTAATGTATTGTTCATAGTTCCAGCAGATGACCAATATAGATGCTTTCACAGATAAAAACGTATTTTGTTACATATCATAATGATTTCTCTTTTGCACGCTGACATCAATGATTTAGTATGAAATTCTAG
>DASVST010000050.1:0-1514 GCA_036387965.1 Segetibacter sp.
CATCAATGACTTCATAACAAAACAAGATGTAAAACATTAACAGTCGGAGAAATTTCACAGGTACTCTTAGAAGCTGTTTGAGTTAATTAAAAATTTTACCCATTATCATTATCATAGCAATGTAGATATAACTTTCTACGGATTCTGTTGTTCTTTCATAATCCATAACTAATCGTCTGAAGTTCATCAGCCATGCAAAAGTCCGTTCCACTATCCAACGTTGTGGAAGTACTTCCCATTTATCACTTTCCTTCCTTTTTACTATTTCCATATCTAAGTTCAATTTCTCCTTTAACCATTGCCCTAATTCTCCCTCATAAGCTCCATCGGCAAATACTTTTTGCAGCCTTTCGTGGTCGTGCCTTATTTCATACAACTTTTCAAATACTTCTTTAGCCCCTTTGCTGTCATGTATATTAGCTGCATGTACAGACAGGCAAATAATCAGCCCCATTGTATCAACTATTATATGACGTTTGCTGCCTTTTATCTTCTTGTTGCCATCTACACCCCTTTGGTGACCACTGATTGAACTCATCCGTACACTGGCACTATCAATAATGCCTACACTTGCACTCTCATTTTTACCCTTCTTTTTACGTAAGGCTCTGCAAAGCGTATTATGAGCTGTTTCAATTACTCCTTCAAGAGTCCATTTGCGGAAATACCAGTATATCGTTTGCCATGGTGCATAGCAAGGGGGAACTAACCGCCACTGACAACCCGTTCTGGTTACATAACAAATAGCTTCCCATATTTTTCTAAGCTCCCACTTGGGTTTACGTTTACAAGTAAGCAAACTTTCAATAACCTGCCATTGAAAACTGGTGGATAAAAGATAATTTTTTTGCATAAACTATCTTAAGCCAATTTTCTCTTATAACAAGCAATGTTTATAAAAATTAACTCTCCTCATTCGCTATAAACATTCTTTTACAATTAACTCAAACAGCTTCTAAATAACAATAATTCAAACCCTCCCAGTACGCCATAAACAACCTACAACCCTCTATAAAATAATATCCCCGTATACTATAATGCATACAGGGATATTACAAATAAAATAAAAACTAATTATTAGCTTTCTTGTCATCCTTGTCAACTACATCCCCAACTTTATTGGCGACTTTTTTAACAGCTTTACCGGCAGCTTCTGCGCCTTTTTTAACATCGTGACCAAAATCTTTCGCGCCATCTTTAACAGTGCCACCGGCATCTTTTGCACCTTCCTTCGTAGCGTTGGCAGCATCTTTTACGCCTTCTTTGGTAGCGCCCCATGCATTTTCAATAGCATGACCGGATTTGTCAAAGAAATTACCGGTGCGATTTACTACTTCACCCTCTTTTAGTTCTATTTCTTTACCAGCTTTTTTCACTCTTCCATTCCTGGAAACAACTACTCCATTATTTAATGTAACGTCCTTATCGGCATCCACCCATTTCCCGCTCTTCATAACCCTCACCTTTTTTTCCCTGTAGGTGACATCACCATCTGCAGCAGCATAAGTAGAAGA
>DASVST010000051.1:0-2219 GCA_036387965.1 Segetibacter sp.
ATTTTTCCGATTATGAATTCCCAACTTTTTCTATTCATCCTGAAATTCTCGGGGAAATTAGTAAACACATGATTCTAAATTTTTACATTTAATTACTTTTTTATGTGCGGAATAGCCGGTTTTGTTGATTTTAAAAAAAGTAGTGACGAGAATACATTGCGAGACATGTCACGTTGCCTGCAGCATCGGGGTCCTAATGGTGAAGGCGTTTATTTTCATCAAACATCTAATGCTCAAATAGGCTTAGGCCATCGCAGGTTATCCATTATTGATCTTAGTACCTCGGCTAATCAGCCCATGCATTATGACGGCTGGAATCTCATTTTTAACGGCGAAATATATAACTACAATGAAATAAGGGAAAAGCTGATAGCTTTAGGTCACACCTTTCAAACACATTCTGATACTGAAGTAATATTGCACTCTTGGCAGGAATGGGGAGAAAATGCAATACAACAGTGGCGCGGGATGTTTGCTATTGTTTTATATAATGAAAAAAAACAGGAGCTCATTTGCATCAGAGACCGGCCTGGCGTAAAACCTTTCTATTACTATTGGAAAGATGGTTTATTTTTATTTGCTTCTGAGCTAAAGTCCATCACGGCACATCCAGATTTTAAAAAAGAGATCAACAAGGATGCGGTAGCCTCTTTCCTCCAATATGGGTATGTATCGCATCCGCATTGCATTTACCAGAATACCTTTAAGCTTCCGCCTGGCAATTTGTTGCGGTTAGACTTACGCACACAAGAAAAAGAAGTCCAGCAATACTGGAATTTGTATAATTTTTATAACCAACCAAAACTGAAAATTAGTTTACCTGATGCTATTAATGAAACTGAAAGAATTTTAACCGAGGCATTTCAATATCGCATGGTGGCTGATGTGCCTGTAGGTGTATTTTTAAGCGGCGGATACGATAGTTCCTGTGTTACGGCTCTTCTGCAAAAGAATAATACCGAAAAGATCAAAACATTTACAATTGGTGTAACAGATAGTAAATTAGATGAAGCCCCTTTTGCTAAACAGATAGCTGCTCATCTTGGTACTGACCATACTGAATATTACTGTACACCCAAAGAAGCATTAGATATCATACCAGATCTGCCTTATTATTATGATGAGCCATTTGCAGACAGTAGTGCTATCCCCACGATATTAGTAAGTAGGCTAGCCCGTACGAAAGTAACAGTAGCTTTATCTGCAGATGCGGGCGATGAAATATTTGCAGGCTACAACCGCTATGATTATATGGTACGTTATGGTAACCGTCTTCGTGCCATACCCAAGTCGGTAAGAAAAATAGCAGCTGCTGCTATGGAAAACATCTCTTCTGAAAAGATTCCTTACTTCAAAAATCAATACAATTTTCATAGTCGTTATGACAAATTAAAAAATTTATTGAATGACCCATTACCCTCAGAATTGTTGAAAAATCTAACCCAAGTCTTTACTACGAAAGATTTCACTAGTTTATTTTCAACATCAGTAGCTGAATTAAGTACAGCACACAATAGTAAAGAGCTAGAAAAAAATTATTATGATCCACTTGCGTTTATGATGGCAGTGGACTATCAGACCTACTTGGTAGATGATATACTGCAAAAAGTCGATAGAGCAACAATGTCAGTAAGCCTTGAAGGTCGGGAACCTTTTTTAGACCAACACATTATTGAATGGGCTGCAAAACTGCCATCGGAATTTAAGTATTACAATGGCCAAAAGAAGTTTGTGATAAAGAGAATTGTGCACCAATATATTCCAAAAGAACTTATGGATCGTCCGAAAATGGGCTTTGGCATACCGGTAGAAAATTGGTTATGTGATGAATTGAAAGATTTAGTAAGGGAGTATCTAAGCGAAGAAAGTTTAAAAGCTCATGGGTTATTTAATATAGCTGAAGTTCAAAAGCTGGTAAACGAATTCTTCAATGGTCGAACAGAAAAGCATTTGAAGATATGGTATTTATTAATATTTCAAATGTGGTATAAAAGATGGATATGCTAAGGAAGTTCAAAGATGATACTAAGTTGCTGTCTGTACGGCCGCCAATGAATTTAGCTGGAAGCAATGAGTGGAACTACTATGTTAAAGACACGCCGATTTATTCAATTGAGATATACAATCATCAAAATGTTTTTGTAACTAATTCAGGCGTCTGTTTTGATCGTTTTGTGAAGTTGGTACCAGGGTCATTTATGTATAATGAAAAAATAAAA
>DASVST010000052.1:0-13404 GCA_036387965.1 Segetibacter sp.
CTCGCCATCTGAAAAAGTGTTCCTTAGGTTTTTATTTACAACATTGTTTTTTCCATCGAACGACTGACCTAAAAATGTATTATAACTTGTCTGTGTACCTGTATGTCCTCTTGCTGTTACTTTCAATGAAGTAAAACTATCTATCTGTACTTCGTAGGTTCCGTTAACAGAGTGCCTTTGACGCCTGTTAATGAAGTCCCTGTTTTCTCTGTTAAAGAACACAGTGTCTGGAAGTATTGTCTGGGTAAATGTACTTCCACCGCCTTCGTTGATTAGTTTGTTGTACCTGTAACTTCCGTTAAGTGATACCTTATCTTTTCTAAATTTATTTGAATAGTTTAAGCCTGAACTCCAGCTTTTTGGAAGACCTTCTCCCCCAAAGGTGCCACCGCCGCTTTCAAATTCATCGCTACTTCCAGACATCATGAAGAAGCCTTCATCAGCATTGTATTCCATATTGCTTTGTCCGCCAAAGTTTTCCTTGTCACCCCAGTTCAATCCTGTTGTACCGGTGCTGCTCATTATTCCGTAACCAGATAATTTTCGTTTGCCTTTAAAAGCGTTCACCATTAAGCTATTGCTCCACCTTTCATCCAGGTTACTTTTAAGTTCTGCTTTACCAAAGTATCCTTTCTTCTTTTCTTCTTTAAGAGTGAGGTTCAATGTTTTTTTCGATTGACCGTCATCAATACCTGTAAAGGCAGCCTGGTCACTTTTTTTGTCGAACACCTGCACTTTATCAATTGCATCTGCCTGTAAGTTTTTGGTAGCCATTGTAGGATCATCACCAAAAAACTCTTCACCATCTACCAATACCTTTTCAACCTTGGTTCCTTGCGCTGTAATGTTTCCGTCTTTATCAACCTGCAATCCCGGTAGCTTGCGAAGCATTTCTTCTACAGAGGCTCCGGCACTAACTTTAAAACTATCCGCTTTATATTCTATCGTATCACCTTTAAGACGAATGGCAGCAATTCTTGTACGCACCATTACATCTTCTAATAACTTTGATTTTAATGTAAGACGAACATTGCCCACGTCAGTTGATGGATTTTGTTCTAAGTCTATTGCTTCAAAATAATCAGCAAAAGCAGGATAGGTAATCATGAGGACATGTTTACCGGCAGGAAGGTTATTCAATTCAAACTTCCCGTCCTTATCGGTACGGGTAAATTTTACAAGAACTGAGTCTTTTGCACGTAAAACTGAGACTGATGAATTACTAAGGTTTTGCTTATTAAGCGTGTCTACAACAACCCCCTTAATAGAGTTGTTTTGTGCTGATGCAAAACTGATAAATGCAAGGCAAAGAAGCAGAGCGGCTAGTTTTTTCATGTGTTTGTTTGAAATCGTACACAAGTAAGAGCGTTATGGGCAGAAAAGTTGGAAAAGTAGTTTTCGCAAATGGATAAGCGGTTCTAAAATGATATAAACGCAATGTTCGAACTTTTTTAGAATATCCAATAGACATATCCAACTTGGCTGCCACGGTGTGAAGATGCACTTCTTATTATTTTCCATAAACTTCTTCAAAATTCTACAACTACTGTTCGAATATCACATTCTTCAGGTAAAAGCTTTTAGGATCAATAACAGGCTTTGTTCTACTTGCGAAAGTGTTTCCATTTTTATTTGTAGTTATCCTGCGGATGCCTGCGTGAGTTATTATTTCAAGTGGCACAGGCAAATCCAGGTTCAACACTTTAAGCTGGTATTGATTAATTGCGGTCTTCTTTACGCGTATTTCCATTTTATTTGTGGTTCGAAGAAACAAGCTAAATAAAGGTTCAAGCTCTTTGCCTGTTGCCTTACTAAACAACTGCTGAACATCGTCTGTAGTTATAAGATTATTATATGTATAGGCAGGGTCGGTTGCTAATTTTTTTAATGTTGTAAAAAAGATACTATCACCTATGACATAACGTAACATATGCATAAAGAAAGCGCCTTTACCATATATTTCACTGTGGTAAGCATCAGCCGAGGTGGCATCTTTTTTTGCTACAACAGGTTTACGGTTTGGTAAAGCATTTACGGTTGTTTGCATAATAACCTGGTAAGCCTTTTCTCCTTTCAATTCACGAGTCATTAGTACATCTCCAAAGCTGCATATTCCTTCCTGTATCCACAGATCTTCAAGGTTTTTTGCGGTTACTTTATTTGCCCACCACTCATGCCCGAACTCATGATGTAATAACCAGTCAAAATCGTAAGCCCCAACTTTTTTATACCTGAATTTATTTCCGTAAGCATTCATCGTTTGGTGTTCCATTCCCAGATGAGGTGTTTCAGCAATTCCTATTTTCTCTTTCACAAAAGGAAACTCTCCACAATATTTCTCCCAAAATCTTACAGACCTTTCCAGAACCTCCAGGTGGTATGGCGCCTTAGATGCATTTTCTTCAAGCACATAAAACACCATGGGTACTTTGTTGCCATCGACTGTAGTGTAAGGACGGGTGACCACCTTATAATTCCCAACATTAAACACTATGCTATAAGTGTTAATGGTGTAGTTAGTCTTCCAGTGGTAGGTGCTAAGATCATTACTCGTTTCTACGTTTTGCAGCAGTCCTGGTCCTGCTACTACCAATCCTTGAGGCACTGTTATAAACATATCAACGCCTTCATTTGGCTCATCAGAAGTATGGTCTTTTGTGGGAAAATATATCTTTGCTCCATCATGTTGACAACTAATAGCAATCCAGTCTTTCCCGGTTGAATCTTTGGCCCATTGAAAACCTCCTTCCCAGGGTGGACGCACAGCAACAGGGGGCTTTCCGGCATATTGAACCTTTACAGATGCCTTACCTGCAGCAACAGCATTTGCAGGTTGTATACGTATCATATCACCCTCATGTGTAAAAGGTTGTTCTTTATCATTTACCCAAACCTTAGCAACTTTATAATAGTTGATCAGGTCGAACAATAATACCGGTGCAGGCTCATTTAAAATAAAATCGATTACCGTATTTCCACTTATAGATTGAGTTGCAGGATCTACGTTAAGTGAAATAGTATAATGCCGTATATCTACAATTGCCTGCTCAGGTTTTAACTTACCTCCAGTTGTCCATTTGTTTTGTGCAGCAGAGAAAAAAGGTAAGAATATCAAGGCAGCGAACAGATATTTACACATGGTACTTTTTTTGAAGTTAATGATTTATAAAACATATAGGGAACGACACATATAAGGATTTATCGTTGTAACTTGAACGTAAACTAAGATTATGGAAAGTACTATAAATAACAAACAGCAACAAAACGGTGGCAGCATATCAATGGGCATGGCAGGTGATGGTGATGATGAATCTAAAGGTCTGGCACTTGATACTACGCCTGCCCCGTTATACGATATTTCGCAAATAATGGGTGGCTTGTATGGTGATGGATTTATCGGTTTAAAAGGTGCCTTTAGTCGTGAGTGGGTACAGCAGCTTGGAGCCGATATCGCCATTGCATATGAAGACGCATTAAAGAGACCCGGCGGGGCATTAGGACGCGGTCCGAAGCGCCATTATGTAGAAATACATCCGGAAGACATCAGCGGGTTTGTTGACCTGGCAACTCATCCATGGGTTGTTGCAGTTTGTGAGGCAGTTTTAGGGCCTGAATACAAAATTGTAGAGATAGGTTTTGACGTACCAAACCCCGGAGCAATGAACCAGCCATGGCATCGTGATTTTCCTGCACCAGAGGATACCATAAAAGGTCGCAGGCTTAATTCTCTTGCGTTTAATCTAACTACAGTAGATGTTTTTGAAGATATGGGTCCTTTTGAAATTTCCCCTGGTACCCAATGGGACTTACCCATAGGTTTTGAATATGAAATGTTTCCCCCAAAGGGTAATTACCCACGTTACCAGCAACGTGCCCAGCGTAAGATGCCAATGATGGGTGATATTTCTGCAAGATCAGCGCTTACTATCCATCGTGGTACAGCTAATAACTCCAATAAGTCAAGACCCGCATTGGTGCTTGGTGTAGATGCCCCGGGAGCAAATAATGCAGAACGCCACGATCTGCAAATCAGCCGTTCGTTTTTTGAAACATTACCAGATACCGTGAAACAACATATTACTTATAGATTGGTTGATAAACTTGAACCGATAGAGCAAGGACATACCATTGAAGGTTTGATGATGGGTGAGGCGTGATATAGAAGTAAGAGCCAGGGCGATAGCTTAAGTAAAAAAACAATTGCATAATGAGTTTAGAATGATAACTTCATCTAAAGTTTTTGTATGAAGTTATTGTTGTCAACATTGTTCATTTTCCTTTTTTCATTTTCTGTAATTGCGCAGGATAAAGTTGCTAAAAAAGCAGTACCGGATGCTAGCAAAAAAGTGTTGTTGGTTGAAGCATCTTGCGGGCAGTGTAAGTTAGGGTTACCCGGCAAAAATTGTGACCTGGCAATCAGGTTAAATGGTAAAGCGTATTTTGTTGATGGAACCAAAATAGATGATCACGGTGATGCACATGCAAAGGATGGTTTTTGCGAAGCAATAAGAATGGCTAAAGTGCAGGGAGAAATAAAAGATGATCGTTTTAAAGCAACTTACTTTAAACTTGTTGCGGAAAATACAAAAAAAGAAAAGGAGTTATAAGATCAGCATTTCTAAATGTTCAAGTGCTTGTCCACTTCCATGTCTTCAATAGTATAACTCTACATAGGTCAGAAAATGTAATTCGAGCAAATCGCAAGTCCATGGATTAGCAGAGTGCGATTTAGTCACTATCTATAGGCAGAAATACATTGAAGGTTGCTCCTTCGCCAGGTTTGCTTTCAGCTCTAATAAATCCTTTATGGTTTTCCACTACCTTTCGTACTATAGCAAGTCCTATACCAGTGCCTTCATATTCTGTTTTGCCATGCAACCGTTGAAACATTTTGAAGATCGTATCAGCATATTCCTGCTTAAACCCAATTCCGTTATCAGAAATTTTGATAAGGTTATACAAGTTGTTTTTAGATTCTTCGGGAAGGTTAAATGAAGTAATATCTTCTCCCTTTATAACAGCAGAACTAATACTTATTTCAGGTGTAACATCAGGCTTACTAAATTTGAGAGCGTTTGTCAATAAATTTTGAAATAGCTGCAGAATTTGTCTTCTGTGTCCTTTAATAAAAGGCAATTGATCCACAACTATATTCGCTTTTTTCTCAGCAAGCTGTATTTCAAGATCCTCTAAAACCTGTGCTACTTTTTTATTGAGATCGATTTCATCAATAAAATCTGTTGAGGTTGAAACATGGGAATATGCCAAAAGATCATCAATCAGAGATTGCATTCTTTCAGTTGCCTTATCCATCCGCTGAAAGTAATGTTGATCCTCCTCCAGTAACCTACCCTGCAGGTTATATTTAAGCCTGTCGGCAAAAGTTCTAACCTTACGTATCGGTTCCTTCAGATCGTGTGAAGCAGCAAAGGCAAACTCCTCAAGGTTTATATTGGAACGCTTTAGTTCTTCAACTGTATGTTCTAATTCAAGCTGAGTTTCCTGCATTGCGATCGTTCGTTCCTGCACTTTTATCTGCAGTTGAGCTTCACTTTGCTGCATTAATTTTTCGCTTAATTTCTGCTCGTGTATATCGAAACCGACACCGATATATCCATTAAAGTCGCCGTTGGGTAAATATCTTGGATTGCCTTTAAAAGTATGCCAGCGATATTCTCCATCGTACCGTTTTACTCTAACAGATGGTATAAAATATGACTGCCGGTTTTGAAATGCCGGTACGTAATGTTCCATAACAACAACTAAATCATCCGGGTGTACAATGCCCTCCCAAGCCGTTCCGGTTGCTTCTTCTAACGATCGACCGGTATACTGAAGCCATGTTTTATTCCAATAACTAACAGTTGCTTTCGAATCTGCTTCTATAATGAAAATAAAAATTGGACAATCATCAGCAAGATGGCGAAAACGTTCTTCAGTCTCCCTGATCTTTTGTTCTGTTTTTCTTTGTTCAGTTACATCACTAAAAAGAAGGGCTACTTTTCGGCTTGTATCGTTCCCAATTCGAAAGGCGTAAACATCAAACCATCTACCCATTGCCTCTGAACCTTCAGTAAAGCGAACGCTCTTACCTGTAAGTGCTACGTTGCCATACCTTTCAAACCAATGAGATTCGAGTTCAGGAATTACTTGCCGGGCTGTTTTGCCTATGGCATCTACTAATCCCGTTTGTTTTTCGAATACAGGATTTGCCTCGAGAAACTGATAATCTAAAGGGTTGTTATTATCATCGAACATCAATTCAAGCACACAAAAACCCTGATCCATCGAGTCAAACAAACTGCGATACTTCGTTTCACTTTCTTCTACTTCTTTTTTAGCAAGCACTTGTTTGGTAACGTCGTGACCTACACTAATAACTCCGCTGGCAATCTTCTCTGTTTCGTCTTCATAAAGAGGTTTGTATACAAAGTCAAAGTACAGCACTTCATCTTTTCCACGGCGGTTCAACGTAATTGGATATTCATAAGCAAAAAAGGGTTCTCCTGTTTTGCGTACCTGGTCTAAAAGTGAGATGAATCCCTGAGATTCGAGCTCTGGAATAGCTTCTAATAATGACTTACCGATAACCTCAGATGTTCTTCCCCAAACTTCCAGTAATCCTTGATTTGCCATTTCGATCTTGTAATCATCACCTTTTAAATACCCAATAATCACAGGAGCGCTCATAAAAAAATTATAAGCCTTTTCAATGCCTTTAGATGACTCTGCTTGTTTCTGATCCATTATTTGATTCGTCACATCTTCTGAAGTGTGTATCAAATACTGAACTTCTCCTGCATTATTTAAAACCGGTACATTCAGGGCTTTCCAGTACTTTTCTGAAAAAGTGCCGTCACTATTAGGTATGTCATAGCGTTGAAGTGGTAGTTCATTTACCTCTTTATTTTGTATTACATATTCTAAAGATGCCCTTAAATTCCGTTCACCTGTAAAATCCTTATCGTCCGGGCTTTGCGGGAATAATTCAAAATGTCCTCTGCCAATAACCGTTTCTCTTTGGAACCCTGTAATTTTAATAAAGTCATCACTTACAGCAACAACTGTAAATTTTGGTGCATCAGGTAACAGGGCAACGCTTAAACCTGGTCTTGCTTCAAATAAAGTGAAATCCATTGTATGGTTTGTGATTGCAAAGTGAAATCGTGCTTATCAGAGGCGTAAAAATAGTACTCAATTTGATCATTCAATCAAAGATTCATATTTAGTTTATAGGTTATATTAATAGATTTGATCTTAAGGTCTTATGCTTAAGAACAACTATTTTCGTGCTGAGATAAACTATCAAATAATATGATTTACTCCAATATTAAAAAGGCGCGGCTTTTCGTTATAATGTTCATGATACCATACTTTTCGTTTAGCCAGGTGCAACCAACGCTTGAAACGAAAATAGGTCAAATGATAATGATGGGATTAACCGGCAGTAAGGTTGATTCGGCCGATGCTCTATTTAAAGATGTTACAAATGGGAGAGTAGGAGGCATACTCATTTATGAAAAGCATCTAACACCAACCAACACGTCTGAAAATCTTCAAACGCTTATAAGAACTTACCAGGCGGCTGCACCTACACCCCTGTTCATCAGTATAGACCAGGAGGGCGGTGTTGTGAACCGTCTTAAAACAAAATATGGCTTTCCTCACATGCCTTCTGCTGCATATCTTGGGCGTATAGATAATCTTGACACTACGAAATACTATGCTGATAATATTGCTTATACTCTTTCACGCCTTGGTATAAATTTGAATTATGCCCCTGTGTTAGATGTTTATATGCCAACTAACCCGGTACTCGGTTCTCGTGAACGCACCTATTCTGCAGACCCTAACATCATTATAAAACATGCAACGCGAACTATTCAATCGCATAACTACTTTAATGTAAACACTGTTGTTAAGCACTTTCCGGGTCATGGCAGTTCAACAGCAGATTCTCATTTGGGTATTACCGATGTAAGTAAAACTTGGAAACAAGATGAGTTAATACCTTATCGCAGGCTAATCAAAAAAGGAATGGTTGAAGCGGTAATGACAGCACATATTGTAAACGCAAACTTAGAATCAAGTAAGTTGCCTGCAACATTGTCTAAAAAGATAATGACAGATCTTTTAAGAAAGAAGCTGAAGTTTAAAGGAGTTATTTTTTCAGACGATATGCATATGAAAGCAATTAGTGCAGAGTATGGATTGGAAGAAGCAATTGAAAAAGCAATTAATGCAGGTGTTGATGTATTAATGTTTTCAGGAAATATTTCAGGTATAGGATCATCTACTGCAGGTGGCTTAGTAGATATTGTTTTGAAGCTTATCAGGGAAGGAAAGGTTTCTGAGAAACGCATCAATGAATCGTATGGCAGGATTATGAAGATGAAGAATAACAGGAAAATGCTAAATTCACTTTAGCAACTTCATATAATACGTTCATCATGGAAACTGCTTCTTTTAAGAATCATTAAACAGAAGAGTTAAGAACAAGATTGGTAAGAATAAAAGTTTGTAGCTAAGGCATATAAGAATTCCTGGCTTGATGCTCCAACAAAATTTCAGCTTGTATAGTACTTGTTTGCTGGTTTGTGATTATGACCTCGTTTGTTTTTACAACAGATGTTTTATAAAGATTGAGTACTTTCTTATTATACATCCACTGCGTTTTAGCCTAGTGACTAATATGTAAAGCGTATCACCTTCAATGGAACCTGGAAAAAATAAAATGTCCGTTTGCCTCAAGGCAAACGGACATTTTATATCAAATTGGTTTTTACCTTCTACTACTATCTCCATCTAATACATCCCCAACTTTCTCGCCTACTTTCTTTGCTGTTTTCCTCACAGCCCTGCCGGCGTCTTTTGCACCTTCTTTAGTAACCTCCCAGGCATTTGCAACAGCTTGACCAGTGTTGTCAAAAAATTCTCCTGTACGGTTCACAACTTCCCCTTCCCTTAACTCTATCTCGGTACCATCTCTTTCTACTCGTCCGTTCCTGTATACTACCACGCCGTTATCCAGCTTTACATCTTCATTTGATTCGACCCATGCACCGTTTCTCATAACCATTACTTTGTTTCCTGAATACTTCACATCACCATCAACAGGAGTGTAGGTAGTGGTTGTTGTTGTTTCGTTTGTAGTAGTTTGGATTGAGTCAGCTGTTGTGGTTTTATCAGCTTCGTTGTTGTTGCATGCGGCAATGGAGAATGCTGCAAATGCCAATACAATAGTTCTTTTCATGGTATATTTAGTTTTTTAAGTTGATAAAAATTTCATGCCACATCCCTCCAAATATTGGACACATGTATTTGTTTTTCAATGTGTTGAGGCGTTGAAGCGATTGAAATGAATGTCGGCCTTTTAATGTGAGTTGTTGCTGAAGTATAAACCACACTCAACGATAAACCTGGAGCTTCTATGGAAAACTAATTTTGAACCGAGCGTGGCAACGATGTCTAATAGTACCATGAATGTTAAGTACAAAATATTTTTATTTCTCTAATTGTGCCTGCATTCTTCTTACACGATCTTCCAGTTTTTCGCTGCTCATATTTTCACGCATGCTGTCAACTTTTATAGGAAAGCAGAATGGCGTAAGTTGCTCTGGGTAAGTGAGTATGATTGCAGATTGTTGAATACGCTCAAGCATGTTTCTTAATCTTACTTCTTCCATTTGTTGTTCCATTACCTCATTGTATGCCTGCCTTAGTAATAGGTTGTTGGGCTCGTATTCGCTAAACACTTTAAACAGCAGTGAGGCAGAATTTTGTAAGTGCCTTGTCTTTTTTTGTTCACCGGGATATCCCTGGAAAATCAGCCCGCCGATAACAGCAATATCCCTGAATTTTCTTTTAGCCATCTCGGTGGAGTTTACGCTTCGCTGAATATCTGCAAACAAGTTATCAGTAGTGAATAATTCATAAACATTACTATCGTCAACTGGAATGGGTTGATCACTTAGTAATTCAAAGCCATAATCATTCATTGCGAAAGAGAAAGTAATGGGTGTAATTAAGCTGATGCGATAAGCAAGAATTGCTGCCATTGCCTCATGTACCAACCTTCCCTCGAAAGGGTACACAAACATGTGGAAACCATCCTTGGTTTCGATCTGTTCAATAAGCAATTCGTTCTCTTGCGGTACATGCGAGAGTTTTTGCTGCAGGTCGAACAATGGCTTGAGTGATGTGATCTCTATATCCTTCGAGTTGGATAATGCTTCGTTGAATTTGCGTCGAAGTAACATGCCGAGGTTAGAAGATAATGGAACACGTCCCCCCATCCAACTTGGTATCATTGATTTTTTCGACTTTGATTTTCTTACAAGCACGGTCATATCTTTTATCATTACAAACTCCAAAGTTCTTCCTGATAACGTGAAGACATCGCCGGGAACTAAACGGGAGATAAACCACTCTTCAATAACGCCAATGTACCCACCAGCCATAAACTTTACTCTTACCATTGAGTCGCTTACAATGGTGCCGATGTGTAAGCGATGGCGCATTGCAATTCTTCTGTTCTTAATGCGATAAATGCCATCTTCAACTTCTACTTTTTTATATTCATCGTATTGTTGTAGTGCTTCTCCGCCGTTCACTATTCCATGTAATACCTGCTGCCATTCATCGTCGTTCATGTCGCCAAAACAATGAGTGCTTTTTACTTCATCATAAATTTCTTCAGGCTTAAATCCATCGCTGATAGCAAGCGTACATAAGTATTGCGTGAGTACATCGAAACATAACATCTGCGGGTTGCGGCTTTCAATAAGATTCAGGTTCATTGCTTCTTTAAGTGCTGCTGCTTCTACTAATTCTAAAGTATGTGTGGGAAGAAAATAGATTTTACTAACCTTGCCAGGCTGGTGACCACTGCGACCTGCTCTTTGCACAAACCTAGCAACACCTTTTGGTGAGCCGACTTGTATAACAGTTTCTACGGGTCTGAAGTCTACACCAAGATCGAGACTTGCTGTACAAACAACAGCTTTTAATGTGGAAGTATGTAAGGCTTCTTCAACCCAGATTCGCAAGTCATGTTCAATACTGCCGTGATGTAAGGCAATTGCACCTGAAAGCTCAGGAGCAATGGTTAATAGGGTTTGATACCATCTTTCACTCATTCCCCTTGTGTTGATGAAAATGAGCGTTGTTTTGTTTGCATTAATAATGTCTACAACTCTTTCAGCTAGATTCAGCCCTAAGTGTCCAGCCCACGGAAACTTTTCAATTTCTTCAGGAATGACAGATTCAATTTCTATTTGCTTGTGAACGTTTGCTTTTATTATTATTGAGGTTGGTTGATAAGTTGATTGGCCGATTGGTTGATTGGTTGAAAACTGTTGCAACGGAGCAAGGAGAACCTCTTTTGCCTGCTCAAGATTTCCTATGGTTGCGCTGATGCCCCAAATGGATAAGTAGTTTGTAGTTTGTTGTTTTCGGTTCGTAGTTTTAAGACCTGCTTTTTCTATCTCTTGTTTTCTGCCACCTGACTTCTTTACAGAAACTAATCTTGAAATCGCAAGCTCGACCTGCACGCCACGTTTGCTGCCTATGAGTTCGTGCCATTCGTCAACAGCGATGATTTGTAATAATGAGAATGTTGCAGGATAATCTTTTTGGGCAAGTAATAAATGCAGGCTTTCAGGAGTGATGATAAGAACTTCAGGCATGTTTCGCTTTTGCCTTTGTCGCTCATTTATTTCTGTATCACCGTTTCTTGTTCCAACTTTCCACTGCATATCAAGTTCGTTGATTACTTCATCCATTGCTCGTGCAATGTCTTTTGCAAGGGCTCTTAAAGGTGTTACCCACAAGAGTTGAAGTCCGCTCTTAGTCTTGGTTTTGTAACTATCAGGATGTTGGTTTATGAAGTTTATCAATGCACCAAGAAACACTGAAAAGGTTTTACCAAATCCTGTGGGAGCATTTACCAAGCCGCTGGTTTGTAAGTGAATTTGTTCCCATGTTTGCAGCTGAAATTCGAAGGGCTTCATTTGTTTTGAAGCAAGCCACTTATTGATGACTTTATAACCGGTAGAAGATTGGAATTTCACTTGGTGAAGGTAAGTGTAACTTAATTATTGTTCTCATCCAGCACTTCTTCTAAACTCCTCGTTATTGCGATGCACGAAGCAATCTCCTGCACAGAATGAGGTTAACTTAATAACCGGAGAATGCTTTGCAGAGCCACGTAATTTTCGCAATCACGATTACGAGTGAATGCAGTTAATTACTCACCATCTCTCTTGCATTTTCTAAAGCTGCGGCAGTTGGCTTTTCGCCGCTGAGCATTTTAGCGATAGCAGTAATTCTTTCGTCTTGTGAGAGTAAGCGAATGTTTGTTTTTATGGTATCATTCTTTATTTCTTTGTAAACAAAATAATGAGCATTTGCTTTGCCTGCAATCTGTGGCTGGTGTGTAATACAAATGACTTGCCTGCTGTCTGTCAGGCTTTTCATTATCAAACCTACCTGCCTTGCAGCTTCGCCGGAAATACCTGTATCAATCTCGTCAAATATTAAGGTTGGCAGATCCATTGATTGAGCAACGAGAGATTTTATACAAAGCATTAGCCGGCTTAATTCTCCGCCGCTGGCTACCTTTCGTATTGGTTCAAAACGGTTGCTTTTGTTTGCATCAAATAGAAATTCAATGTTATCAAAACCAAATACGTTCATAGGTGAATCCGCAACCTGAACTTTCAATCTTGCATTGGGCATACCAACCTGTATCAATAGCTTATTCACTTTTTCTTCTAAAGGTTTTGCTTCTTTTTTTCTTTTTGCGGATATGTTTTTTGCTGATGTTTCAGCCTGAGATAAAAAGTTTTGAACCTCTTTTTCTTTAGACAGAATTGTTTCATCAATTTGCAAAACAGCCTGAAGGTTTTGCTCCAACTGTTCTTTTATAATTATTAATTCATTGGTAGTTGTTACACCATGCTTCTTCAGCATTTTATATCCGGCGGAGATTCTCTCGTTGATATAGTCAATCCTCGTTTGGTCAAAGTTTACCTCGTTGTTTACCCTGTCAATTTCATCTGCAATGTCCTGCAGTTCTATTTGAGTACTTTGTAACCGCTGCAGTAACTCAGGTAAACTATTATGGTAAGATGAGTAACCCTGCAATTGATTTGATAATATCTTTAGTTGCTGAACAATCGGTTGCTCACTTTCCTGCAGATCGAAGTAAACTTTTGAAAGGACTGTTTTAATGTCTTCGCTGTTGCTTAATAGTTTAAGTTCAACTTCTAAATCTTCCAGTTCATTCTCTTTAATGCCCAACTCTTCTAATTCGTCAAATAGAAACTGATGATAGTCCAGCTCTTTATTAAACGAACTTTTTTGCTGAAGTAAATCGTTTAGTTCTTTTGTTGATTGAAGCCA
>DASVST010000053.1:0-7166 GCA_036387965.1 Segetibacter sp.
ACCCTGGTTAGCTATGCACAGGCACAGAATGGCACCAGTTACCAGACGCCACCGAAAGATATTGTCGACTTATTATTAGCCAAGCCTACTCCTGGTGTAAGCATCGACAGTAAAGCTGAATGGATGTTATTAAGTGAAAGAAATTCTTATCCTGATGTGGAAGAGCTTGGTCAACCGGAATTGCGAATAGCCGGCATGAGATTAAATCCAAATAACTTTTCTCCAAGTCGCCAAACATTCATCAACAATTTCAGGCTAAAGAATATCAAAACCGGAAAAGAGTTTACTGTTGCAGGATTACCGCAAAATATGTTGGCTACAAGTGCAAGCCGCAACCCAAGTGAAACGAAAGTTGCTTTTCTAAACAACACCGACAATAGAATCGACTTATATATTATAGACATAGCAAGCCAAAAAGCTACCAAGGTAAATAAGCAAGCAGTTAACATGACATTAGGTGGCTCCTTTAGCTGGCTGGATGACAACACCATCATTTATAAAGCAACCACAAAGCTGCCGACAGCGGCTCCAAAAAGAGCCATTACTCCAAAAGGTCCAAGCATCCAGGAAAACCTTGGTAAGGCTGCTCCAAGTGCAACTTTCCAGGATTTAATTAAAACGCCTTACGATGAAGATCTTTTCCAGTTTTACGCAACATCACAACTTGTAAAAAACACAAATGGTGTTGAAACAAAGATGGGAACACCTGCAATCTATTCAAGTATTTCTTTATCTCCCGACAGGAAGTATATTTTAACACGCACCATCAATAAACCTTTCTCTTACCTCGTAACTGCTGGTGGTTTTCCATCAACTTTAAACATTATTGATCTAACGGGCAGAACAGTAAAAAAAATAATTGATCTTCCTTCGTCAGAAGCAAGACCAAGCGGTAACGATAATGTGCAGAATGTTCCTCGCGGTTACGACTGGAGAGATGACGAACCGGCTACACTTGTTTGGGCACAACCGTTAGACAGTGGTTTGATTAAGAACAATGTTGAGTTTCATGATGCGGTGTACGCATTGTCTGCGCCATTCACTGGTCAGCCAAAGGAACTATTTAAAACAACTATGCGTTTTAGCGGTATTCGTTGGGGGAGTCCAACTTTAGCCTTAGTTAACGAAGGATTACGTTCTAAGCAAATGTCGAGAGTAAATACTTTCAACAGTGTGACGGGTAAGTTAGAGAAGCTTTACGATCTCAGCCAAAACGATGCATATAACAATCCAGGATCACCGGTTACACGTAAAAATAGCTTCGGGAGAGAAGTAATCTTTACAATTGACAATGGCACTAAACTTTTGATGAATAATACTACAGGAGCTTCAGCAAAAGGGGATCTTCCCTTTCTCGCAAAGTATGATCTTGGCACAAAGAAAAATGAGATCATCTGGCGCAGTAACGAGGGTGTATACGAAAATGTAGTGGATGTTATTGATCCTGACAAAATGGTTTTGCTTACACGTAGAGAGTCACAAAAGGAAGTACCCAATTACTACATCAAAAATCTAGTTACCAAGATTGCTGATCAGCCTATCACAACCTTCACTAATCCTTACCCGCAAATGGAAGGAGTAACGAAGCAGAAGATATTTTACAAACGTGCAGATGGTGTTGACTTAACGGGAGATCTATATCTGCCAAAAGGATACAACAAAGAGAAAGATGGTCCTTTGCCTGTAGTAATGTGGGCATACCCTCGCGAGTTTAACTCTGCTGATGATGCTGCGCAGGTAAGAGGTTCTCAAAATAGGTTTACAAGTATCAGCTCTGGTTCGCCTATATTTTATGTTACACAAGGTTATGCAGTTTTAGACGCTGCTGAAATGCCTATCGTAGCGAAAGATGGCAAGAAACCGAACGATAATTTCATAGAGCAGGTTAAGTTAAATGCAGAAGCTGCGATTAATAAATTGGTTGATATGGGTGTAGGTGATAGAAACCGTATGGCTGTTGGTGGTCATAGTTACGGCGCGTTTATGACAGCACATTTGTTGTCGCACACAAATTTGTTCAAAGCAGGAATTGCCCGCAGTGGAGCATATAACAGAACGCTTACTCCGTTCGGTTTTCAAAATGAAGACAGAACTTATTGGCAGGCACCACAGTTGTATTATGACATGAGTCCTTTTAGCTATGCTGATAAGATTAAAACACCGATCCTGTTAATACATGGGGAGGCTGATGATAATACAGGAACATATCCAATCAATAGCGAACGTTTGTTTAATGCAATTAAGGGACATGGTGGAACGGTTCGTTTGGTTTTCCTTCCTTACGAGGCGCATGGGTATCGTGGTAAAGAGAACTTACTACATGTACTTTGGGAGCAATACCAATGGCTTGAGCGTTATGTAAAAAACGCAAAAACCTCAAAAACGCAGATGTAAGTAAATAGCAGCCTGTTCACAATTCTTTTCTAAAGCCGTATCGAATGATGCGGCTTTTTTTATACAACGCAGGTAATATCTATCTCTGTTAAATAAGGCTCTAAACAACCAGTTTCAGCGAAAGGTATAAGCTTAATTATCTCGTGCTTCTTTTCATCGTAAAAAACTTCAACATAAAATGAGTAAAGCTGATAGAGAAAAACTGTATAATTCCCGAGCGACCTTTCACTAATATTGACGCCATTGGCCCAAAGATCTTTAGCTTTTACGTGTTCTTCCAGTAAAGTATATTCATTATAAGTCATATATATATATATATATGTGTGTTTGATAAGTATTCTATAACTTTCTATGTCGATCTAAGAAAGTCCTTATAACAAAAATATAATATATTTATCAAACATCATATGAGGCGAGGATTATTATTTCGTTGTGGAAAACTATTTTTTAGGGCATGGGCATGCGGAAAGTACAGGAGCTACAGCATAAATTCTGGTTATCTTGAGTATGTATCTTTATAAACTATGCGCAATCTGCTTTTCCTCATTATCCTGGTTTTACATATTTCTTCCGCTAATGCTCAAAAGCGTGGGCGGGTAAACGACTTCGGAATCAGGATTGGGGTGATGAAGCAAGGAAAGCTTAACGCAATTACAGATGTTTTCGGAGTAAGGGTGGGGCATGTAACTATTGTTCGGGGAGATTCTGTTCGGACAGGTGTAACTGCTATACTTCCGCACGACGGTAACATATTTCAACAAAAAGTTCCCGCAGGTATTTTTATTGGGAATGGCTTCGGCAAGCTCGCCGGCATTTCGCAGGTAAAAGAACTGGGTAATCTTGAATCACCGATTCTGCTTACAAATACACTAAACGTTTCCACCGGAATAGAAGCAATCATCGAACATACTCTCTCACAAAAAGGAAATGAAAATGTTCAATCTGTAAACGCAGTGGTAGGAGAAACAAACGATGGTTTTCTGAACGACATTCGAAGCAGGCATGTTACTAAATCGGACATGCTGCTTGCGATCAATAAGGCCGCAACGGGAGTGGTAGCAGAAGGTAACGTTGGTGCCGGAACAGGAACTGTATGCTTTGGCTTTAAAGGTGGCATCGGAACTTCATCAAGAGTGATTCCTGCGAGCCTTGGAGGTTATACAGTAGGGGTGTTGGTGCAAACCAATTTTGGAGGCGTATTACAAGTAAATGGCATACCTGTAGGAGAAGAATTGAAGAAATATTACTTAAGCGATAAACTTAATGATCCTGCCGACGGAAGTTGTATGATAGTTGTGGCAACAAACGCGCCTCTTGATTCACGCAATTTGGAAAGGCTCGCAAAACGTGCTTTCATGGGTTTAGCCAAAACAGGTGGAATAGCAAGCAACGGGAGTGGTGATTACGTAGTTGCTTTTTCAACGGATACAAGTGTTAGAGTAAAGCATAGTATTACTGGATTATTCCAGGAGGGAAAAGTTTTAAGTAATGATGCTATGTCTCCGCTATTCATGGCTGCTATAGAAGCTACAGAGGAGGCGATACTAAACTCTCTTTTTATGTCTGAAACTATGAAGGGAAAGAATGGAAGAGTTGTTGAAGCTCTACCCTTAAATAAAGTTATCCAGTTGATGAAAGATTACAAAAAGGTACAGAAATAGTCTTCATGAATATTCTACGAATAAAAGAAACATGTATTTACGTTACTGATCTGCAAAGAACGAAAAGGTTTTATGCCGATCTGCTTGCTCTGCCGGTTATTTCTTTAGTTGAAGAACGTCATGTGTTTTTTAAAGCAGGAGAGTCTGTTCTGCTTTGTTTCATTGCAGATAAAACCTTGCAAGAAAAACTATTGCCTCCTCATGGTGCATCCGGTACAATCCACTTTGCCCTTGAAGTTACTAAAGATGAATATGAAGGAACTTTGCAACAAGTGAAATGCTCCGGTATAGAAATCCTTCATGAACATACCTGGAAGGCAAACCTCCGTTCATTTTATTTTCATGATCCTGATATGAATCTTGTAGAAATTATTGAGGAAGGTTTGTGGGGATAGATCCAAAATAGTGGTGGCATTAACCTTGCAGATATGACGTAAAATCATATTATGTCTACAGAAAACTCAGAGTATCAAAAACACAGAGAGGGTGGTAGTGGAAGTTCAGAGAACATCGGGGAAAATAGGGACGCTCAAAAGAATGAGAAAGCCACCGTTGGAAGCGACGAAAGAAAGGACATCGCGGAGCAAACCGGGCTTAAACCAGAAGATATAGGGGATATACAACAAACAGGTAATTTAAGTGGTAGAGACGATGCATCTGGTGGAAGCGGAGATAGAATGGAAGAAACAAGTGATAACGACTCTACTGATAAGTTTTAGACTCAGGGCATCCTAGACTTGGAGTCAATCCACTAAGCACTCAATGGTAAATGCGTTGCTGCGTGTGAGCGGTCTAAGTTAAGAAGTGATGCTTTGGTATCATACTGTGACGAAGTAATTCAACACTTTTTTTATTTGCCATTCACGACAGTCAGGTGGAATGGTTTTTATCAAATCAGTTTATATATAAATTAATCCGCTTGTGTCTTGCGGGGTTTTTGTTGGCTTTTTACCGGGTGTACTGCCGGTGGAAACAGTATTTACTTCAAATTATAAAATAAACAAACGTTATGTTAGCAATGAATTTCAGGGGACCTTTTAGGGTTCGGGCAGACCGTAATCGACCAATGCCGGAAATACTGCACCCCCAGGATGCGATTGTCAGGGTCACGCGTACTTGTATTTGTGGTTCTGACCTTCACTTGTATCATGGACTTGTACCTGATACAAGAGTGGGAATGACATTTGGACATGAGTTCACCGGGGTTGTAGAAGAGTTAGGGTCGGGGGTTGACAATCTTAAAGTTGGTGACCATGTTATGGTTCCTTTTAATATTTCTTGTGGTGCATGTCCGTTTTGCCAACAAAAGCTATTTGGTAATTGTCACGAGTCGAATCCACATGCAACAGCAGTGTCCGGCATCTACGGTTACTCGCATACTGCGGGAGGATATGATGGAGGACAGGCTGAATATGTTCGTGTTCCATATGCAAACGTAGGACCTACCATCATTCCCCAAGGAATGGATTTAGATGACGCTGTATTGTTAACTGATGTGGTACCTACGGGATACCAGGCGGCAGAAATGGGGGGCATAAGAAAAGGTGATACAGTTGTTGTTTTTGGTGCAGGACCGGTTGGTATTATGGCTGCTAAGTGTGCATGGCTTTTTGGAGCGGGACGTGTCATTGTAATAGATCATATTGAATATAGATTGGAATTCGTTAGAAACTACGCACAGTGTGAAGCATATAATTTTAAAGAGATAGGAGACCCGGTGGTTTTCTTGAAAAGAACAACTGGTTGGTTCGGCGCTGATGTTTGTATTGATGCGGTTGGATGCGATGCGGCCGGTGATGCTTTACAAAGTTTAGTTGGACGTAAGTTGCCACTTACCGGCGGTGCTGCAACTGCATTGCATTGGGCAATTAATTCAGTAAAGAAAGGTGGCATTATTTCCATCGTGGGTGTTTATGGACCACTCGATTCACTTGTTCCAATTGGTAACGTTTTAAATAAAGGCCTCACCATTCGTGCAAACCAGGCATCAGTAAAAAGGCTTATGCCAAAGTTGATCGACCATGTGATGTCGGGCAGGTTAAATCCCAAAGAAATCATTACACACAGAATTCCTCTCGAAGAAGTTGCAGAGGGCTACCACATCTTTTCCACGAAGCGTGACAACTGTATAAAACCTGTACTTATTCCACCAACTGCCATGCAAGTGGCTTAAAAATTCTTTTTTATGAAACAGAGCAAACCGGAACCAGAAACAATGCCGCAGGCAGATATGGACAGAAACATTGCGAACAGTTCAAAAGATCATATACCAGGTTGGGGAATAGATGCAGATCCTGAGAATGATCCAACCTATCCGATGAAAGAATGGAATGGCGCCGATTATCAGCGGTTTAATTATTCAAAGCCGCCTCAGCAACCGATAGATGTTGAGGTATTACATTCTATTGAAAGACCTGGAGTAAGCCGGGTGTTTGGCACATCTGCACCGCCAAGTGGATTAAGTGGAATGATTAGAAGATATGCATATAAGAACCACAGCGAGTCCACTTATGCGCATTGGGTACCGCTGGTTTTAGCGGATCGGATAAATGTGATAGAAGGTTATATTGAGGACCTTACTCATGGTATTCTTCCCAACCCGTTTGCAGGACGTGGATGGAGTGCTGAATGGAAGTATAATCGTAAAGGCATGATGACAAAGGTTGCAATAGGAGTTGCGGTAACTGCCGGTATAGTAGCTTTCTTATATGTTAGTAAGAACAAGCGGAGAGGTAGAATGGCCTAGTAGGAGTATAGGTTTAAATGTTAGTTATAAGTTGGAAGATGTTCTTCCAACTTTTTTTATGCAATACTTCTGAGGTAGAGGAGCTAAAATAATTTGTTATAATCCGCACAATAAATCTTTAAATGCCAATAACGTTTGGCTGGTTAAAATGTAGACATTAATTTTCGTTTTTCAACGTTTTGATCCTTGCTAATGAAAAACTTTTGCACCCTTTTCTTTCTCGTCTTGTCGTTAATTGCACAAGCACAGAGCGACTTCGTTTACACTAAAGAAGGTAAAACTATACTTAACAGAAGATCCCTGATAAACAGTTGCCTTAAGGGCATGAATAAGGATAAAACAGATCGTACTGCATTATCTATTTG
>DASVST010000054.1:0-2168 GCA_036387965.1 Segetibacter sp.
AATGACGGAAGGTTCCCTGTGTATTCAATCAGCCTGTCGCATCGGGGAATATTTCCTGTTCCCGAATAATGATACGCATATTGCATGTCCCAGTTTTCGTTTGGCTTGTAGCGTAGCTTTGCAAGTCCGTTTAACTGGTGATACCCGGTTTGCTTTTGAACATAGGGATCCTGGTTAAATCTCACTAAATCCTGGTTATTTATTTGTTGAACATAAAAGCGTTTCAGGTACGTTTCCTGCCCGCCGTTACGACCCATCTTCAGGTCCCCAAAATCGCTGTAAGTTGCAGAACTCAGGAAAGACCATTTCTTTCCACTAACATTGAAATCCACATGCCCTGTTTTTTCCTGGTTTGCTGTTGAATATCGTAACAGGCTGTTAGCTTTCACTAAGGTCTTACCAGTAGTTGAGAGTTGTGGCTGAAAAGTATGGAAGTCCATCACGCCCCCAATAGCATCGCTTCCATAAATAATAGAACCCGGTCCGAAAATAACTTCGGCATTTTGAATAGATAAGGGATCTATAGAGATCACATTTTGAAGATTACCGCTACGGTAGATAGCATTGTTCATGCGTACACCATCAACCACTATCAACAAACGGTTGGTTGAAAACCCCCTGATCATCGGGCTCCCTCCTCCTAATTGGCTTTTCTGTACAAACACTTGTCCGCTCATCGCAAGTAAGTCTGCCGAAGTTTGGGGGTTCTGCAATCGTGCTTCTGTAAGATCTATACGAACAATCGTATTTGGAATCTCGTTCATCTTCTGCTCCCACTTGCTCGCAGAAACTACCACCTTCTCAAGTTCACCAATGATGGTATCTTTTGTTTGTGTTTGTTGTGCTGCTAATTGTAAGCACATGCAAATGCAAGTGCTTAGTAAGCATACTATTTTACCCATGCTTCTTTTTATGATGTTTTTAATGTTTTTAACTGGTAACTAACAGAACATTAAGCGGGGAGGTGGTGTTAGCACACTAAGTGTAATTCCTTTGAAGGGAGATGTATGAAAAAGTTGATGGTTTAAAGCAATGCAATTACTTGAATATAGTACGAGGGAAGAAACATTATCATCATACAGTTGACTTAGCCATTTAAAAAAAACATGCTGATCCTGCTTTGATGAACTTCCTTTATTATTCATCCAGTCATCTAAGTCCTTGTGCAGTTTTTGTTCCTGGTAGTCATAAAGTCCTTTAATCAATAATTGATCGCCAGCTAACCTGGTGATACTTTTTACATCGAACAAGTGATTATTCACGATTATCTCCTTCCCCTCTTTATACCATTTAAAGTTGTGAGCAGAAATTGTAACAGAAGTTAGTTGTTCCGTCTCCAGCTTCTCTTCCATTTGCCAGCGCATAAATTGTTGCTGCGCTATAAAGAATATGAAAACTGCAAGTGGAAGCGTAGTAGCAAAAACAACAAACGAACCCGCTATTTTTCTGGCAACAACCATTGCTATTTCTTTTTTGCCACCAAACTATCCATAGGATATTTTGCTTTCATCGTATCTCTTATAGAGACTGACCAGGCGATGATTTTATTTCTTTCATCTTCCGTTAGATTAGCATCTTTATGAATGTAAGTATACGACTCTAATGGCATCTCTTTTTTCTCAACCATCTCCTCTACTTCTTCCATTTTATGGTATTGCCTGCGTAGCGAATAAGAAGCAAACTCGCTAATATTTAAATGCTTTTTACCTTCTTTAATATGATCATCAAGCCACCATGCTACCGGTTGTATATTCGAATACCAGGGGTAAGTTGTGTTGTTAGAATGGCAATCGTTACAAGCTTTAACTAAAATTGATTTCACATCCCCGGGTATTGGATAAAGCGTCATTATATCGTTGCGTGACGTTTGCCCTGAAAGGTTTTTTTCTGGTCTGAAAAACTGCATTACAATGAAGGCTACCAATAAAAACAGCAATACTTTCCTAAATATTTTCATGGTACTAAGTTAAGTGTTGGCAAGAATTTCTCCTGTCATTTCTTTTGGTATCGGCAGGTTCATCATGTGTAAGATTGTTGGAGCAATATCGCCAAGTTTACCTGGATTTAATGTACCCTTCCACTCATTATCTATTATAAAATAAGGCACAAGGTTTAATGTATGTGCAGTATTCGGGCTCCCATCTTCATTTATCATGTAGTCTGCATTT
>DASVST010000055.1:0-2041 GCA_036387965.1 Segetibacter sp.
TCCGTTTCAGGAACACTATTATCGCAATAATCTAATAACGTATTAACATCGGAACCCTTTTTTATGTGCAACGTATAATCACCCGGGGGAAGAAAACTTGAAAACTTAAGTTCAAACGAGTCAGTATCAAATTGCGAAGTACAATTAATACCTGCAACAGAAGATATTGAAGCAACATTTGGCATAATATAAAATTCTGAACCACTTGCAGTAATACTGCTGCACTTAATTTTCTTATTAAGACCTAATCGCAAAACATCTCCGCCACAACTTGCATCTACATTTCTTAGTTTAGGTTGTGCGGAATCTGTGATTATAGCAGAACCACCTTTAAAAGAAAGCTTGTATCCGCTTTGTGAATTAGTAAAGTGGCTAACAAGCATCAAATAGTTATGATTAACCTGTAAAGCAGGCATTGAACTAAAAAGAGGTTTACCAAAACCACCACAAACAATTGCCTGAGTTCCCCCTGTGGATGCGCCGGTAACGCCACCTTCCCCGCTCCAGTTACTTGAAATAACAAGCTTCCCGTCTGTGTAAATATCATCTGGATTTCTGCCCGTTATATCATATATCTCCCAATCATAATCATCGTTGAGGTTGCTTGGTGTTATTTCAAAGCCGAGTGTTCCTGCTTTAAAACAGGTAAACTTGTACCAAAACGGATTTACATCTCTCAATCCATTATTAATGCAACTCGGCGATGGTAAAGCCCGCCCCCCACAAATAGGAACAGTGTTTTGACTAAACGTGCTTGTACCACATACAGGAAATGCAGTAGATGGATTTTGCCCGGGTGCTGTACATATTTGAGCCGAAATTTTAAGTGCAGCACAAAAAGTAAAAAGAACAATAAAAAAAAACTTCACATTAGCATACACAGGGCTGTAGTTATATTTATTATACCATAATGACAACAAAATACTTGTGGCGTTGCAAGGTTACAAAAAAATCTTATTTATTCCAGTGGATGATTTTGAAGTCATCAAACAGCAAATCTGTTGTTATTAAGGCTATTACTTATATTTAAGTATGCCAAAATATGCTGTTTACTTCTGGAAGCAGGTTCCTTTTATACGTTTACTGCTTCCGTTTATAGCTGGTATTATTCTTCAATGGTATTTGCAATTCTCTTTTCAGCTTTTACAGGTTGCTGGTGTTATTTGCATTGTCTTATCTCTTTTATTTTTCTTTTTACCTGTAGCAAAAAAGTTTTCGTTAAGAGGTGTGCAGGGAATTTTTATTCAAGGTTTAATGTTTGTAATTGGAGGTTTGATAACTTATGATAAAGACATTAGACATGATGATTCATGGGTCGGCCATCATTATAAAGATAGCAGTGCCGTTCTTGTTACTTTACAAGAGCCACTGGTTGAAAAAACAAAATCATTTAAAGCACTTGCTTCCATAGATGCTGTGCAGGTTAATAGGAAATGGCAGAAAGTAAAAGGCAACATTCTCATCTACTTTAAGAAGGACAGCATTTCCCTTCCTTTTAAGTACGGCTCGCAAATCGTTTTTATAAAGCCTTTGCAACAAATTAAGAACTCCGGTAATCCGGGTGCATTTAATTATGAGCGGTACGCAGCCTTCCAGGATATCAATCACCAGGTATTTCTAAAGTCTGATGAATACATTGACACGAAGAAAGATAATATCAACCCGGTAAGGCAATGGTTATTTGATATCAGGTTTGCAGTTATAAATGTTCTGCGCAAATACATTCATCCTGAAAGAGAAGCGGCTGTAGCTGAAGCTTTGTTGATAGGGTATAGAGACGACTTAGACAAAGATCTAGTGCAAGCTTATAGCAACACTGGTGTCGTACATATAATTGCCATTTCGGGTTTGCACCTCGGATTAATATACGGTGCAATGGTGTGGCTGTTTAAGATATTTAAAAGAAGAAGATGGGTTGTTTGGGTGAAACCGCTAGTCATACTTGGAGTACTCTGGACGTTTAGTCTTGTTGCCGGTGCTGCACCATCAATTCTTCGATCAGCAGTCATGTTCACCTTTATTATTCTTGGAGAGACCATCA
>DASVST010000056.1:0-2136 GCA_036387965.1 Segetibacter sp.
TTTAATTATATCAGTTCTTATTGTAAATCTTTAAATTTCTCAAGTCCTTTCCAGATGGCGTTTGTGTCAGATTTGGCATCATCTTCCATCTTTTTCAATTTTTCAAGCACTTCTGTATTGCATTGTAATCCGCCAATTTCATCATCCTTACACATCTTTTGCATTGGTATGCTCAGGTTGATGAACTCATAGATCCAATCTTCTACATTAATATGACTTTCAGTGTGGCTGATGTAGTAAACATCCGGATCGTCGTCATTTTCATTCATCTCCACCGGGTTATCAACCATCTTAACTACAAGGTTGAATTCTTCCCATAGTTGAAGCGGCAAATCATTGCCACATCTATCACAAACAACTTCAGTTTTACCATCAATGTCAAACTTCAGAAGCATAAAACCAACTTTTTTGTCGAGTTTCAGCTTTACTTTTGCATTGCAGTTGGTAAAATCCTGCTGTTGAAAAGGCTCAAAGAACTTATCGGTGATGTCATAATTATACTCATGTTCACCTGGCTTGAGTCCCACAAACGCAATCTCATATTCTCTCCGTGCAATCATAGTGGATTTTTAAGGCTGGCGAAGGTATGATAAATCAGCGAAAAATCAACTTTCAAAGGTAAAGAAAGCATAAACTACCAGCGCCATCGACACGTATATAAAGTAGAATGGCATAAAATTAACAGGTAATATCTGATTAGTACTATCCTTATCTTCGATTTAGTTATGCACGAGAGGAATCTACCGAAAAGACGGTCAGTCGCTAAATATGTATTTTTTGCCTTACTTATTTTGATAATAGGTATCAAAATTTCGAGCCTGAACTCCCTGTTTATTGAGAAATACTACTCAACAGGCATTTACCCGTACGTAGCCCGGTTTTTCAGAATAATTTTTGGATGGATACCTTTTAGCTTCGGAGATATACTTTATGCTGCTGCGGGACTTTACCTGGTTATAAAAATCTTCAGGTTGGTAAAGCTCTTTTTTAAGCGACCCTTGAATAAGCAGGTTCTTAAATTGAAAGCCTTAAAACTCGCTTTCCTGTTAGCCATAGTTTACCTGGTGTTTAATATTTCGTGGGGGTTGAATTATAACCGACTGGGTATCGGACATCAGCTAAACTTAGATACAGCAGGCTACACTAATGAAGATTTAAAACAGATAACAAGCTTATTAGTAGAAAAAGTAAACCAGTCTCGTAGAACCTTGGCTGATAAAATATCCTATCCACCGTATCCTGAAATTTTTAATCAATCAATTGCTGCATATACCATTGCTGAAAAACAATACCCATTCTTAGAGTATGATTACAGGTCAATAAAAAAATCTTTGTACGGGCGACTTGGCAATGTTGTTGGGTTTCTCGGTTATTATAATCCCTTTACCGCAGAGTCTCAACTTAACCTGACTCAGCCACGATTTTTAATTCCATTCGTTACCTGTCACGAGATAGCGCATCAATTAGGTTATGCAAGTGAGAAACAGGCAAATTTTGTTGGTTATCTTTCTGCTGTTCAGTCCCCGAATACGCTGTTTCACTATTCTGCGTATTTTGATTTATTTAATTATGCAAACCGCGAATTATTGATGCAGGATAGTGTGCAGGCAAAAGAAAACTACAGGCAATTAGATACCTTAGTTAAAGTAGATTTCCAGGAGTTGAGAGCGTTTTTAAAAAAGAACAAAAACCCGGTAGAACCGATAATGCGTATTTTTTATGATCAATATTTAAGAGCAAACCAACAGGCTAAAGGTTATAAATCGTATAACGAAGTAGTTGCTCTTTTGATAGCTCATTATAAAAAATATAAGAGAATATAGTACTGAACGCTAAAACTGGTTCTTCCACATCATACTTTCGATCGGCTTATTTCCTTGACCGCTGTATTTAGCATTTGCTTTGTTGTTATATTTTACTACAACCTCCCCATCAACAGGAAAATAAATTAATTGACCGATAGGCATTCCTTTATAAATTTTCACCGGCTGCTTCACTGATATTTCTAAAGTCCAGTTGCCACAAAAACCAACATCGCCTTTTCCTGCAGTTGCGTGTATGTCGATACCAAGGCGCCCTGTAGAAGATTTGCCTTCAAGAAAAGGAACATGAGCATGTGTCTCGGTGTACTCATCT